>DLZA01000213.1 GCA_003447515.1 Paracoccaceae bacterium | reverse complement strand
TTTGCACATATCCGGCAAACCACCCGCAGTCAGCAAACGCAGGTTTTTTTTTGCTGCAAACACAGCTTTTGCTTCCTCTGTCGCATCAGGCGCAATTACCACTTCCGTAAAAATTTTAACAATCTGCTCAGCAGTAGATGCATCAAGCGTTTGGTTCAGTGCAATAATCCCACCAAAAGCAGACGTACGGTCACAATCAAAGGCCGATCGATAAGCTGCTGCCATCGTCGCAGCCTTGGCCATACCACAAGGGTTAGCATGCTTTATAATCGCACAGGCTGGCCCGTTGGCAGGGTCAAACTCCGCAATCAATTCAAACGCCGCATCTGTATCGTTGATGTTGTTATACGACAATGCCTTGCCCTGATGCTGCTCGGCCGTGGCCACACCACACCTCGCATCACCATTGGAATAAAAACTCGCAGCTTGGTGGGGGTTTTCACCGTAGCGCATTTTTTGAACAAACGTACCCGCAATCGCTTTGCGTCGTGGTGCATCCACTCCTATCGCTGCCGCCATCCAGGTTGAAACAGCCGCATCATAAGCCCCAGTCCGCGCGTAGGCAGCCTGAGCCAAACTTTGGCGAAACGCCAGCGTGGTCTGCCCATCGTTTACTTCTAATTCGGACAATAAAACATCATAGTCTTCTACATCCACTACCACAGAAACAAATCCGTGGTTCTTAGCCGCTGCTCGAATCATCGCCGGCCCGCCAATATCGATGTTTTCAATACAGGTATTATAATCAGAACCTGCCGCTACTGCAGCCTCAAACGGATAAAGGTTAACAACTAATAAATCGATATTCCCAATTCCATGCTTGTCCATCGCAGCTAGATGATCAGTATTGTCCCGAAGAGCCAGCAAACCGCCATGCACCATGGGATGCAGCGTCTTAACACGACCGTCCATCATTTCCGGGAAATTAGTAATTTCGGACACGTCCTTTACTGGCAGCCCAGCGTCACGTAGGGCCTTCGCCGTCCCCCCGGTGGAAAGCAATTCCACACCAATCGCACTTAGCTTGGTCGCAAGGTTAATCAGACCTGTCTTGTCAGAAACAGAAAGCAGAGCGCGTCGCAACGGTTGAAAATCATTGGGCATAGGAGTGGTTTGTATCCTTTAGTGTGTCAGTACAGTTCTGTCAGATCAGGTTTGTCGCGTCAAAGTCCAGCTAATGCGGCCCTCATAATTCACAACAAAACCCATGACCACAATCTCTTGTGTCGCACGAGGCTTTATTCGTCCCTGTTCAATAAAAATCGTATCTCGCAGCTCAATCTTGTTCCCATCAGAACGTAAGAACCAATTTTCATCGTTCTGAAGCACAATCGACGCGATAGACCCTTGCGATAGTAATGTCACATGTGCGTCAGGGTGTACATGAAAATGCGTTGCGAACGGGATCTTGCCCTTTTCATCTGCCCGCCCACCAAATCGCACACGCTGTGCAGTCGTTCGCGCGAAAAACCTTTCTTCGCCCTGCACCTCATTGCCCGCATGCACCAACGCCAATTGTCGTTCATGAATCAATCCGTGAGACTGTCGATACCCATCATGCTGGGCCAAAATTGCTTGCCCAAATTCGTTGTCGTTTTTTTGCATGGTCACTTGACTGGGCACGGCTATCCACTGCAAAGCTCGACCATTTTCTAAAAAACGAGCAGACGACGTCTTGTCCAAAACTGATGCATTATGCGCGGTTGTTGCGCGGGATTCATTTTTGACTTTTGGCGTATGTCCATGCGCAGGCCCCATATTCACTAAAACAGGCATACGGCCCGACGACATCTCAAACGACAACACGCCAGCATGCGCATTATATAAATGCTCCATTGCAGGCATTTTACCCGTATCCATCACCAAAACTGTGCCCAAAGCGGACAAACGAGAATATCCCATCGACCCACCAATTCGCGCTGCATTACGAATGCTCACATCCGCCAGGGCCTGATCCACACGACCCGCCTGTCCGGTGGCACCGCCGTGAAACTGGGCCATAGATCCATCACCAAGCCGCAACGCCCGAATAGCAGGCGTAAGCCGCTCTAGCGCGAGCAATATTTCAGAATTAGCCGATTGTTTCTGATCACTGATCACTTGATCGACCCAAGATAACAGTATGAAAATCTTCGCCAGTTCTTCTGGATTGCGGCTGGAAATGCTTCCGTCAGCCCCAATTTCACGCGCGCACTCACGGCCTAGTAGCTTTAACGCAGGTTTTAATATATGTCCCTGTGCCTCAAGCAAAAGCCCAGAGTAGACAAGTCCCGTCAAAGCCTCAAACCGTCGTAAACCTGGACGCACCGATTTCCAGCGTTTGCGAAGAAAGCGTGCCTGATGACTTAAGCTGCGGAAAAATGATTCAGACTGTGCTTGCTCCACCTCATGCAGGATCAGTATTGCATGATTGATCCACCATATCACTCTTTGCCCCACTACATCAGCGTCCCAGCCTTCAGTCCGCCCACGGCCATACCGCTCCATCCAGTCAAATACCCAAGCCTGCACTTTGGCGCGTGCCTCTGGCGTATCAACCGCGGCAACATCATCAAGCCATGTAAACCCGTGCAAATGCATAAGCTGATCAGCGTCAAGGTTCTTCAAACCCCAGGGAGTCGAACCTGGCTTTTCATGAATATTCCCACGCACCAAATAATGTCCATCCAACAGCTGCAAACCAAGTGCGGCTTCACCATGAAATTTCGGCTCCGGTTTAAACACAAACCCCTTAGCAGACGGTACAAGCCACGCCGTCCAAATCGCAATACAATCCGCCAAGCGTGACCAAACGCGACGCAAGCTGCGCCGTTCCGCCGTGGGGTAGTGCAGAACCTGTGATGCCCTCGTCATTTTGATTTATAAGCCTGCTTTTTTTCCAACATATAGGGGGCAGTGCGTGCACTGTCATTACTACTTGTACAATAAAGCCATATAAAACCCATCCATACCACCCAAGTCAGACCAGTAATCAGGCCGCAAACGAAGTGCACCTTGTGATGCTTTCCAATCTGGATCCAAACCCAACGCAGCCGCATCAATGGTTCCTTCGCGCATATCGCTTTCTTCTAACAATCGCGCAATCTGACGTTCACCTTCAGCCGGAATTAGGGAACACGTAGCATAAACCATCTGCCCGTGTGGCTTTAGCCAACCAATGGCACGGCTCAGCATCGCTTTCTGCAAGCTAAGCAACGGTTTCAAATCAAGTGAGGGACGCACATAGGGCAAATCAGGATGCCGCCGAATAGTACCCGTAGCCGAACACGGCACATCCAAAAGGATAGCATCAAACGGGGCATTAGGTTCCCAGTTCATCACATTTGCCACCTCCATTTGTAGTTTAAATCCCATCCGTCGCGCGTTCTCCATCACGCGGTGCATTCGCTCTGGTGACAAATCGAGCGCAGTAACCTTAGCCCCAGCCGCGCACAACTGCATAGTCTTACCACCAGGCGCGGCACATAGATCGAGAACACGCTTTCCTTTTAAATCGCTAAACAAGCGAACAGGCATCGCCGCCGCAGCATCCTGAACCCACCATTCACCTGGTTCATAACCATCCATAGCTGAAATCTGCACTGACTTACGCAATCTCAAGCTGCCTGTTGGTAAAATATCCGCGCCCAGTGTTTCAGCCCATTCCGCCGCCTTAGATGGATCACGCAATGACAAATCAAAGGGTGGACGCTCCAAATGTGCTCGCTCAATCGCCACAGTTGCAACTTCTCCAAACGCCTTCACGATCGCACCGCGTAAGGCCTTGGGTAGTCGTGGCACTGGCAAATCTTGCAGGCTCTCAACTTCAAGCCGTCCTAGTTTGCGCCCAACGGCATTGACCATACCACCCAAGTGCTTTGTCTTAGTGCTTCCCCGCACAATTTCCACCGCAGCATTCACGGCTCCATGTGCAGGAATACCATCTAGAATGATCTCTGCCGCGCATACACGCAATGCATTCAACGCCCGAAGTGGCGGTTTGTGCTCTAGAAACCTATCCAAAATTACGTCAAGTCTCGACATGTGCCGCAATGTGAGCGCTGCCAAGCTTTGCGCGCGCGCACGATCAGCCGGCGCGAGATTGGATAAGGGCCCATCCTCACGCGAGATAGTGTCACCGAGCATCTGCTTATCCATCAAAACCGCATGGATCAGGGCCAATGCCCCAAATCTAGCCGAAACCGTTGTAGTATACATGGAGACTCCTATCCAAGTAGCCAGCTTGCCAAAAAGGGCATCGGGGCCTAACTAACTGTTAAAGAGGATACACACAAATGACAGATACTAAAAAAGCTCAAAAGTTGGCAAAGGCCGCAGAGCGCGCGCTGGCAGAAGCGCGGGAACGCAAAAAGGCCACTCCAAAAACAGACATGCCCAACGAACTCGGCGGTCGCGAAGGCCCCGAGCCTACCCGATTTGGGGATTGGGAAAAAAAAGGTATCACTTCAGATTTCTAAGCCTATTAGAATAATTTATGACAGCAACCGTTATCTTTAAGAGGTTTTTAGACAACATTCTAAGCGCTTTAGTCCCCTAAACCTAGCACATCCAACATGCTATAAAGCCCAGGTTCTTTACTCTGCCCCCAAAGTGCCGCCTTTAACGCACCTCGCGCAAACACAACACGATCCGTAGCTGCATGGCGCAACACAATCTGTTCTCCATCCGCCGCGAACAAAACATCATGCTCACCAATAATGTCACCGCCACGAATAGCAGTAAAACCAATATCTCCACGCTTACGCGCGCCCGTGATCCCATCTCGCCCACTATTGCGTACATCCTTAAGAGAAACACCGCGCCCGTTCGCAGCAGCTTCACCCAGCATCAACGCAGTACCACTTGGCGCATCGACTTTATGGCGGTGGTGCGCTTCTATCACCTCTATATCAAAATCTGCATCTAGCGCCGCTGCCACTTTTTTTGTCAGTTGTACTAGTAAATTTACACCAAGGCTCATGTTGCCCGCCTGAACAATCGGTGCATGACGCGCGGCAGCCCGTAGTTTATTCATGTCCTCGTCCATCATCCCAGTAGTTCCAATCACGTGCACTGCTCGCGCCTGTGCACACAACGCTGCATGCGCCACAGATGCCGCTGGAGATGTGAAATCAATCACAGCCTGCGAATTTGCAAACACTTCCAGAGGATCGTCAGAAACAATAACACCAATACCAGAACCACCCATGCAAGCACCCAGATCCTTACCTACCCAATCGTGCCCAGCACGCTCAGTCACACCCGCCAAAACACAAATATCGCTATCCAGAACGGTCTTAATCAACATCTGGCCCATACGTCCAGAAGCTCCAACAATCGCAATCGCAGGCAGATCAGTCATTGATTTCATCCTTAAGTGAATCTTTCTTCGGCTTTACCTTGATGAACAACAGAGTCAAACCCCAGACTGCCCAAACCAATGTTGTAACAGCGCGTTTTCTGCCCTAAACGATGCCATAGAGGATACAACATGGCAAAAAATACGTTTTCATCTGCTGGCCCAAGCCAAAGACAACTGCGCGTTGGTGAATTAATCCGCCGCTCGCTTGCTGAAACACTAGCGCGTGGAGACATCCATGACCCTGACCTGGCACATGTTTCTGTGACAGTCGGCGAAGTCCGCGCCACACCTGATCTGCGCATGGCTATCGTGCATGTTTCTCCTTTGGGTGGCATGAATGCCGATGTGGTCATCGCGGCACTCAACCGCAACAAACATGAACTGCGTCGCGCCATTAATAAGCACATAACCCTGAAATATTCACCTGACCTGAAATTCGTCTATGATCAAACCTTCGATCACATGGATGAAACCCGCCGCTTACTAGACCAAGATGTCGTAAGACAGGATTTACAAGACGATGAAGGCTAAACTCGTTGCCCTGATTATCTGTTTAGCAAGCCCAACACTAGCCATCGAGTGCGCAGACGAATACTTTGAAGGGAACAGCTACACAAAATGCTCAGTAAACGTCAAATCGTCTAATATTGAGTTATATCTCTACAAATCAGACGGAAGACCTTATGGCCAGTTCACAACACTCGAACGCGCTCTAATGGACCAAGGCAAAAAACTCGTTTTTGCAATGAATGCAGGCATGTATCATGAACAACGCGATCCAGTCGGTTATTACGTGGAAAATGGTAAGAAACTAAAAGGCTTGATAACCTCAGCAGGTCCCGGAAATTTTGGCCTAGTACCCAACGGCGTCTTTTGCGTTCGCGATACAAGTGCTAAGGTGATAGAGACACATACATTCCAAAAAAATAAACCAATCTGTCAACATGCCACACAATCTGGCCCTATGCTGGTTATCGACGGGGCATTACACCCACGCTTTCTTAAGAACAGTGTCTCTAAATATATCCGCAACGGTGTTGGAACATCCACGGATGGCTCCAAAGCAGTTTTTGTAATCTCAAATAACACGGTCACATTTCACGATTTTGGCAGCTATTTCCGCGATGCTTTAGAACTTGATCAAGCACTCTATTTTGACGGCAATATATCTCGCCTGCACGCGCGTGCCCTCAAACGGTCTGACTTTGGCTTCCAACAACTCGGCCCAATCATAGCTGTAGTTGAGGACGAATAGATGGCGCGCAAGAAAAATGGACGCAACATATCGGGTTGGCTTGTCGTGGATAAACCAGCAGGCATGACTAGCACCGCCATAGTGAATAAAGTCAAGTGGGCACTCACTGCAAACAAAGCAGGCCATGCAGGCACACTTGATCCAGATGCCACAGGTGTTTTAGCCGTAGCTTTAGGTGAAGCGACTAAGACTGTTCCTTACATAACCGACGCACTAAAAGCCTACACTTTTACTATACGCTTTGGTCAAGCTACCAACACCGATGACGCCGAGGGCACGATAATCGCAGAGAGTGAGATGCGCCCAACAGACAAAGAAATTATTGCTGCCCTTCGCCAGTTCATCGGTGACATTAAACAAATCCCACCACAATTCTCTGCAATAAAAATCGACGGCCAAAGAGCTTATAAACTTGCCCGTAAAGGAGAAGACGTCGAAATCGCTCCTCGCGATCTTTACGTCGAAGGTCTCAAACTACTCGCACGTCCTGATGCAGACCATGTCACGCTAGAACTCATTTGCGGTAAAGGCGGCTATGTACGCTCCATCGCAAGGGATCTGGGCAAAATCCTTGGCTGTCACGGCCATGTGCGCGACTTGCGCCGTATCTGGTCTGGCCCATTCGAAGCCTTGGATGGCATCACCATCGAACAAATTGATACACTTGCTAAAACACCAGAATTAGATGAATATCTCCATCCATTGGAGATCGGCCTCGATGACCTTCCTCGCCTCGCGTGTAAACCAGAACAGGTTGGCAAATTGCGTAACGGCAACCCAGCAATGGTTATAACTTCAAACCTAGAATATGGGGACGAAGCTTGGGTCGCCTGTAATGATGAACCCATCGCCATAGGCATCTACAAAGCAGGTGAACTGCATCCCACCCGGGTTTTTGTAAAACATGATTGAGCGTAAGCATCAAAAGGGCGACGCTGCCAGTATCGCCATCTATTCAGATTGTGAAAATTACCGGTACACACTAACCCGCACATGGGGTGACACAGGCAAACATGCCCTTTTTATTATGCTCAACCCTTCCAAAGCGACCGAAATTCAGAATGACCCAACAGTTGAGCGTTGCGAACGGCGCGCCCGTTCCCTTGGCTTTGTCGCTTTCACAGTGACTAATATCTTCGCCTACCGCGCCACTGATCCCAAGGTTATGCGCGCACAAACCGATCCAACCGGCCCCGATAACGACGCCACAATCTTAAGCGCTGCAAAAACTGCAGACACCATAATCTGCGCATGGGGCACACACGGCGAGCATCTTAATCGTGGCCCCGAAATGGAAACGATGCTGCGTGCACAACCAAAATCCCTTTACCATCTGGGCCTGTCCAAAGCTGGCCACCCGAAACACCCGCTCTACATCGGTTACTCGACACAACCCAAGCTTTGGCGCTAGCTCTTACTAATTTAATGTTCCTAAAAGGCCTTAGGAAAAACCTCACAAAGTCCTTAAATTTAGCTGAGCGCCTCTTCGCACCGCCCACACACACCCGCATGTGAATGCGTCCCAACATCGGGTAGGATTTTCCAACATCGCTGACACTTTTCACCCTCAGCCGTGTCAAACATTACTGCCACACCCTGTGTGTCAGGCATCGTAAACGCACCCTCTGGAGCAGCGCCGCCCAACACCGAAATGCCCGAAGTAATGCAGATGTCATCAAAAGGTATCGACTTAAGCATTTCTAACACAGCCACATCACTCACATAAACCGTAGGTGCAGCCTCGAGACTTGCTCCAATGACCTTCTCACGACGCTGCACCTCAATAGCCCCTGTCACAACACGACGCACCTTACGGATTGCGTCCCACTTAGTCGCCAAATCGGCGTCCAGCCACGTGGCAGGAGTCTCGGCAAAATCGCGCAAATGAACCGAGCTATCTTCTCCAGGGTGCCTTTGCAACCAAACATCTTCCATGGTGAATACTAACATCGGAGCTAGCCATGTCGTTAGACGTTCAAACAGGATGTCCAGAACAGTCCGGGCAGAGCGTCGAGACAAAGTATCATCGCGGTCACAATATAAAACATCCTTACGGATATCAAAATAAACTGCCGATAAATCCACCGTTGCGAATTGAAATAACTGCTGCAAAACTCCTTGGAAGTTAAATGCCGCATAGCCTTCACGGACCACCAAATCTAACTCTGCCAAACGATGCAAAACCCACCGTTCCAACTCTGGCATATCGGATGGCTTTACACGCTCTGCATCGTTAAATCCATGTAAATTCCCTAGCATAAATCGCAACGTGTTACGTAAACGGCGGTAACTGTCCGCCACGCCCTTCAGAATTTCAGGCCCAATCCGCTGATCCGCAGTAAAATCAGTCTGCGCCACCCAAAGCCGTAAAATATCAGCGCCGTATTGTTTCACAATCGTCTCAGGCACAATCGTGTTCCCTATGGATTTTGACATCTTCATGCCTTTTTCATCGAGCGTAAATCCATGCGTCACGACCGCCTTATACGGCGCTCGACCTTTGGTGCCACAGGCTTGCAACATTGAGGAATGGAACCAACCACGATGCTGGTCAGTGCCCTCGAGATACACATCTGCTAGCCCATCGGGTGAACCATCCTCACGATCACGCACGACAAAGGAGTGTGTGGAACCTGAATCAAACCAGACATCTAGGATATCAAAAACCTGGTCCCAATCATCATGGTTAAACGCGTCGCCAAGGAACCGCGCCTTCGCACCTTCTTCATACCAACAATCGGCACCCTCTGCTCGAAAAGCGGCTGCGATACGCATATTCACTGCATCATCGCGCAAAATATAATTTGGATCAGTTGGCAAGACACCCCTGCGGGTAAAACACGTCAATGGAACACCCCATGCCCGCTGACGTGACAACACCCAATCAGGACGAGCTTCGATCATGCTGTGTAAACGATTACGCCCCGTCACTGGAGTCCAATTCACCAGTTTATCGATAGAGTTCAAGGCCCGCTCACGGATCGTTTTTCCATAAGTGTTATCGCCACCCACTGGTTTATCAATTGCCGCAAACCACTGCGGTGTGTTACGATAAATAACGGGTGCTTTTGAACGCCATGAATGGGGGTAGCTATGTTTAACCTTACCGCGCGCGAGCAAACCACCAACCTCAACAAGTTTATCAATCACCGCTTTATTTGCGTCGCCCTCACCACCTTTGCGAGACAAAATGTACTTTCCGCCAAAGAACGGCAAATCAGCCCGGAACGACCCATCGTCCATCACGTTATAAGTGATCACCTGTTCCAGCATATTTAGATCACGATAAAGCTCATATTCATCCATCCCGTGGGACGGTGCACAGTGCACAAAACCGGTACCCTCTGTATCAGTTACAAACTCGGCAGCGCGGAAATCACGAACGTCATCCCACTCTCCATTGGCACCCTCGGCGCGAGCAAGCGGGTGCGACAGGCCCAGGTCTTCCAAATCAGACGCAGGAACATCGCGCACACGCTGATACTGTCCACCTTCCAACCGCGCTTTCATCATCACATCGGCTGCAAGGTTATCAGCCAAAATAAACTTGTCTCCAACATTCGCCCAGCTTTCATCAGGCGTGCTGGTTACTTCGAAAAGTCCGTAGGAAATGTTCTCACCGTAAACTACCGCTTTGTTGCTCGGCATGGTCCAAGGCGTTGTGGTCCAGATCACGACAAACGCATCAGCTAAATCACTGTCACCCACCACCTTAAACTTTACCCAAACGGTAAAGCTATCTTTATCGTGGTATTCCACTTCTGCTTCAGCAAGTGCTGTCTGTTCAATCGGTGACCACATCACAGGTTTTGATCCTTGGTACAGCGCACCATTCATGACGAATTTCATGAACTCCTCAGCAATCACCGCCTCAGACGAAAAATTCATCGTCAAATACGGATCTTCCCAGTTGCCCTGAACGCCCAAACGTTTGAACTCATCCCGCTGGATATCTACCCAACCATCTGCAAACTTGCGGCACTCATTGCGCAGTTCAACCACAGGCACGTCGTCTTTGTTTTTACCCTTTTTACGATACTGTTCTTCGATCTTCCACTCGATCGGTAGACCATGACAATCCCAACCCGGAACGTACCGTGCATCCTTACCCATCATCTGTTGGCTGCGCACAATGAAATCCTTAAGAATTTTGTTCAGCGCATGGCCAATATGTAAATTCCCATTTGCGTAAGGCGGTCCATCGTGCAGGATAAACGGCGGACGCCCTTCAGCGTTTTTGCGTTGTGTGTGATAGATGTCTTGCTTAGCCCAGCGTTCCAACCATACAGGCTCGCGAGCGGGTAGACCCGCCCGCATCGGGAAATCCGTTTGAGGCAGATTCAACGTATCTTTGTATTCGGGGATATCGGCACACATTTTCGTGGCTCCGTCTTATTCTGAATGGTCTTCAAGATGGGGTCGGCGCGTAGTTCATACGCCTTGTCCCGGCGTCCCAATTGCTAGAGCGCCGGGCTGATAATTCGAATAATCGTCACGAATATCTGCGTCATAGCGGGCGTTATAGCCTCGCCAATCCGATCCGTCCAGCCAAGCAAATACGACAAGACGGATTATTGAAAAAGGATATAACTCAGGACGATTATTACATGCGAACAAAACTCAATACCACCATCCTTGAAACTATCATCAATAACATTGCCACCACCACTTTTTTGATCCGCAATAGGCCACCATCCATTGATAATTCCACTTTATCTCGCAACAGCCCTATTGCAGTCTAGCGATGCCAAAAATAACACAATTGGGACAATGTTTCCATTCTATGCAATACATCCCACTCACATTTCCAGGACTTGGCAAATAGACAACCACAAGGTATCGCACTGAAATGCCTAGATACGCGATCAAAATTGAATACCACGGAAAGCCGTTTGTGGGCTGGCAACGCCAAACAGAGCTCACCTCTGTTCAGGGTTGCATTGAGACCGCGTTGGGCATTCTAGAAGAAGACCATTTAGGCATCCAAGGCGCAGGCCGTACAGATGCAGGCGTTCACGCTACTGGACAAGTTGCCCATCTAGACATGGCAACTGATTGGGAACCATTCCGCCTATCTGAAGCACTCAACTTTCACTTAAAACCAAAACCGATTTCTATAATAGCCTGCGCACGCGTTGATGACAGCTTTCACGCCAGGTTCACCGCTACAGAGCGCACCTATCATTTTCGCCTAATTGCGCGCCGCGCCCCCGTCACCCATGACGAAGGCCTGGTGTGGCAGGTCCGCAAACCACTCAACCTCGCCGCGATGCAGGCCGGGGCTAACTACCTCCTTGGCCGTCACGATTTCACAACCTTCCGCTCAACCATTTGCCAAGCAGATAGCCCAGATCGCACACTTGATGAACTCTCCATCACAGAACATAGCGTTGCAGGAGGCACAGAATACAATTTCAAAATCCGTGCACGATCGTTCCTGCACAACCAAGTCCGCAGCTTTATTGGAACCCTAGAGCACGTTGGCAGCGGCTCTTGGCAACCAAGCCGCGTCCACGACGCGCTCAGTGCCAAAGATCGTTCTGCTTGCGGCACGGTCTGCCCACCACACGGCCTCTACCTTACGCATGTAAAATACCCAACTGACCCCTTCGCGAAGAACGTGGGCAATTAATTTTTAATAACTTCTTTGTTTCATTCGAATTGAAGGTCTGATTACGCTACCCTCGGTTCATACGGTTCTTAATCAAGTCATCCACAACGCTAGGATCCGCAAGTGTCGATGTATCACCGAGTGCCCCAAAATCATCCTCAGCAATCTTGCGCAATATACGCCGCATGATCTTGCCAGACCGCGTTTTTGGCAATCCAGGCGCCCACTGAATCAAATCAGGCTTAGCGATTGGCCCAATCTCCTTTCGGACCCAGTCGGACAACTCTTTACGCAAACTTTCCGTAGGCTCTTGATCAGACATCAAAGTCACATAAGCATATATCCCCTGCCCCTTTATGTCATGCGGATAGCCTACTACAGCGCTCTCGGCCACTTTGTCATGCGCGACCAAAGCGCTTTCAACTTCAGCAGTACCCATCCGGTGGCCAGACACATTAATCACATCATCCACGCGACCCGTAATCCAATAATACCCATCTGCATCCCGCCGACAGCCATCACCAGTGAAGTAGTATCCTTTATAATCGGCGAAATACGTGCTCACAAACCGATCGTGATCGCCATACACTGTCCGCATTTGCGCAGGCCAACTGTCTTTGATGCACAGAACACCCTCAGCCTCAAGCGTCGTGATTTCTTCGCCCGTTGTAGGCTCTAAAATTACAGGCTGCACACCAAAAAATGGTAACGTACAAGATCCAGGTTTCGTCGCAATAGCACCAGGTAATGGAGTCATCAAATGTCCCCCCGTTTCCGTCTGCCACCATGTATCCACAATCGGACAGTTTCCTTTGCCTACCACCTCGTTATACCAGTTCCATGCCTCTGGGTTGATTGGTTCCCCAACAGTTCCCAAGATCCGCAAAGACGATAGATCGCATTTTTCAACAAAGCTATCACCTTGACCCATCAACGCCCGAATTGCAGTTGGAGCGGTATAAAACTGGTTCACTTTGTGCTTTTCGCAAACCTGCCAAAAACGGCTGGCATCAGGATAAGTCGGAACCCCCTCAAACATCAGCGTCGTCGCTCCATTTGCCAGTGGACCGTATACAATGTAAGAGTGGCCCGTGACCCAGCCCACATCTGCAGTGCACCAGAAGATATCACCATCTTTGTAATCAAAAACATACTTATGCGTCATAGCCGCATATAGCAGATAACCGCCTGTTGAATGTACAACACCCTTCGGCATTCCCGTGGACCCAGAGGTATAGAGAATGAACAGAGGGTCTTCAGCATTCATCTGTTCTGCTGGGCAATCGGCAGAAGCTTTCGCCATCATCCCGTCAAAGGAATGATCCCGCCCCGCCTTCATACCAATATCCGCGCCTGTACGCTCCACTACCAACATATTAACATCGCCAGAAATTTCCATCGCAGCGTCTGCGTTGGTTTTAAGAGGTGTCGCTTTACCAGCACGTGGGGCTTGGTCTGCTGTGACAACTAGCTTTGCTTCACTTCCTTTAATCCGCGCTGCCAAAGCGTCTGATGAAAAACCACCAAAAACAACAGAATGGATCGCGCCAATGCGGGCACAAGCAAGCATGGCGAAGGCTGCCTCTGGGATCATAGGCATGTATAGGATTACCCGATCGCCCTTAGTCACTCCAAGTGATTTGTACACATTCGCCATCTTGCTCACTTGCGTGTGCAACTCATTGTAAGTTATGTGCTTTGAATCCTCGGTTGGGCTGTCAGGCTCCCAAATAATCGCAATTTGATCGCCCCTTGTTGCCAGGTGACGGTCAATACAGTTCTCGGATACATTCAATTCACCATCTTCGAACCATTTTATCGAAACACCGGGATGTTCATAGGTCGTATTCTTTACTTTCGTGTAGGGTTTAGACCACTGCAACTGGGTACCCTGCTCCCCCCAAAAGGCGTCTGGGTCAGCAATCGACGCATTATACATTGATTTGTATTTTGCCTTATCGATATGCGCATTAGCTGCAATTTTTGCAGGCACTTCAATCAATTCAGACTTGGAGCCGTCAGCTGGCATAGGTATTCCCCCACAAAGATCTAATAAGCGTGTCCTATCCAGTTGACAGAACACGGTTAGTTTAGTCAACGCATACAGCTAAGTCTGTTAAAAATTCCATAATTCAACGGCTTCTTAGATATATTTGTAAATTTTCTTACAAAAAGCGCATAATATTAATATGTATCAGCTAAGTTGAGATAAAAGCTGGATCAGTAGCGCGCCATCCTCATTGTTAAATTGCCCAGCCAGTATCCGATCTTGGTCTTCGACGTCCTGTCGGACTTGAAGCATCCGCTTTCGGCCCAAGTTGGTTAAAAGCAAATTGATTTGGCGCTGATCTACGGTTGCAATCTGCCGATGGACCAATCCGTCAGACACCATCCTGTCTACAAGCTTACTCAATGCTGGCGGATTAAGTAGTGCTCGCTTTGCCAACTCTCCCATGGAAAGTTTTGTACCGGCGTCAAGGCATTCCAGGACGCGCCACGCCTCAATTTGGATGCCATGCTTTTTCAAACGAACAGTTAGTGATTGAGCAACTGTTTTGTGCGCAGCAGCAAGTGCATAAGATAGATGATTGCCAAGAGGATTAGGCTTAGTCGTCATTTTCAGCCTCGAAAAATTGCTTACGCTGAATTTAGTTGACTTGGAAAGCAAATTCAATTGCTATGTTCTAGTTCGCCGTACAAACTTGAGAAGGATGTGGCCCTGGGACGCCCAACAGCAGAGCTGGCTCTTCCAATAGAACTCGCAGATCTGCGCGAGAGCGGCCATTTGCACATTTCAAGCAGCTTCAATATCGCACTTCTCATTCCGATGTGCGGGCCTGCAGGCATTTGGGCACCATCTTGCATTTCAAGTGCTCAAGTTGCGGCGGCAGAATTGAACAGAACTAATGGGATCAAAGGCCGCCGCGTTCAGTTGATCATGATTGACGCAGCGATCGAGGCCGGCGAGCCAATCGAAGAAATCATTAATGAACTCATAGAACTCGGAGCAATCGATGCAATTGTGGGAATGCATCTTAGTGCAGTTCGCCAAAGATTGTCTAAGGTAGTGCGTCAACGCATTCCTTATATTTATACGCCACTGTACGAGGGTGGAGAAACAACACGCGGTCTTTTCGCAATTGGTGAAACCCCCCAAGAACAACTCGGGCCTGCGATGGCGACGCTTCAGCAGGCGTTCCGCCCACGCAAATGGGCGCTAATCGGGAACGACTATGTCTGGCCACGTAGCTCACACAGCTTTGCCAAAACCTGCCTCAAACGAATGAATGTGGATCTGGCCATGGAGCGTTATGTGCCTTTCGGATTACCAAATATGACTGATTTAGTTGATAAACTAGAAATGTCGGGCGCAGATGCTGTTCTTGTGTCGCTAGTTGGGCAAGACGCCATCAATTTCAACCGCCTGTTTGGTCGACGCGGACTGCACAAATCAATCCTTCGCTTGTCTTGCGCACTCGAGGAAAATGGTTTGATGGCATGTGGGGAGGGTAATCTGGAACGACTGTTTTCTGTCTCCTCTTACTTTAGCTCCATTTCTACCGACGCAAACGCTTGCTTTAAAGAACGATATTATTCGATGCATGGTGAAATCGGCCCTGCGTTGAACTCACTTGGGCAATCAACTTATGAAGGTTTGCATTACTTGTCTGCGCTCCTCCGTGACTTTGATGACATCTGGTATGAACGATCTTCGCAAGACGGCCTTCCTGTGATTCACGAAAGCGGTCGCAATTTTGCACAAATTGGTGAAAGAAAACGACCATCCATCTACCTAGCCCGGGCAGATGGCGTGCAATTTTGTGATTTTAAATTATTGTAATATATACATTTTTTTAATTTTATTTTCCTATTTAAATAATTTACTTGAAATGGAAATTAAAATCTCACACCGTAGTGACATTTAGTTTAACGCACTGGCCCTACTGCCAGATGCGGTGGAGGAACTTATTTTGTACTGGCTCTTGGCACTCGTCATTTTGGCAATCACTTTGCTAATCATCATTTGGTTTCTTCAACAGTTTTACGCAAAAGCATCTTTAGAAAGTGCGCTCGTTCGCACTGGCATGGGGGGCCAGCGGGTTATAATTGATGGCGGCTGCGTGGTGCTGCCAATTGTACACCAATCACAGCGAGTATCGATGCAGACTAATACCGTAACGTTGTCGCGTAATGGGCGTGAGGCTGTACTTACATCCGACCCTTTACGCGCCGATATTACGATGAAGTTCGAGCTACGCGTTGGATTCAATATGGACAATATAGCGGTAGCTGCTCAAGCATTTGGCAATCGAATTGCACGTGGAGGTGAAGCATTTGATGAAGCACTTGCAGGTCCTTTAGCTAACGCTATCCAAACAGCCGCCGCATCACGTTCATTGAACAACATTCACTTGGAGCGCGCTGAGTTTACTAAGGATGTAACACAGATCGCATCTGAATATGCCGGACGATTTGGGCTAGAGCTGGTGACAACTGCACTTGTCTCAATTGACCAAAGCGATTTGGCACAACAGGATGAAAACAACACCTTTGATGCGCGTGGCATGCGTCGTTTGGCTGAGATGGTTGCGGAAGAACGCAAAGCCCGTATCCAGGTTGAAACATCAACTGAAGTTGCAGTTCGAGAACATCGTTTAGCCCAACATCAGCGTCAAATGGAGCTGCAACGGGTGGAGCGTGAAACGGAAATTGCCCAACAGGAACACCTAACCAAATTGGAAGCCGAGGCGGAAAGCCGCGCCTCCCAAGCTCGTTCAGAAGCGCAGCGAGCTTCAGAGACAAGTCGCATCCAGCAGGAGCAAAAAACAGAAACTATAAAAGTCACTAGAGACGAGGAACTTCGCAAGGCAGAAATGCGCGCTCTGCTTGAATTGGAAGAAGCAAAAATAGCCAACGGTATCAAACTTTCGCAGGCTCGAACCAAAGAGGCAAAAGCACAAGCCGAGGCGGAAGAAGCTCGAGCACAAGTAATTCTTGCTGCCGAAAACGTGCAAGCACAAAAGGAACGTGCGGTCACAATGCGTGAAAAAGAAATTGCGACACTCAAACAAGAGCGTGACATTGAGCTTGAAGGCGCACGTGTCAAAAGTGACGTCAATACGCTGCTAGCTAAAGCGCAGGCGGATGCGTCAGTCCGCACTGCGAGCGCAAATGCTGAAAAATCTGCAATGGAGGCTGAGGCAGCAGGTAGAGCTGCTCTAAATTCAGCAGAGAATACTCTCAGCGATGCTGTGATCCGTTTGCGCCTCGAAGAACGCAAACTTGATAAAATGCCTGAGATCATGACTCAGATGATGAAGCCAGTAGAGAAAATCGACTCAATCCGCATCAACCAGATCAGTGGATCAGGCAATGTCGGATCATCAGGAGCCGACGGTGTCGACAGCGCGTTTGGGGCAGCGATGGACCAGATACTTGGAATGGCCGTGCGCCTGCCCGCAATGAAGCAAATGGGCGAAGAAATCGGCATGGACTTCGACGTGCCCACCGCAGGGCGTACGGCAGATTATGCAAACCGCATTAAGGCAAAAGACGAATCAAAACCAACACCTAAGTCTATAAAACCCAAAGAGTGAACTTAAGTCAGCTCTTACCATCAAACCAACCAACGGAGGACTTTTCATGTCTCTTAACAGGCGAGAATTAATTGGCGGTGCTGCAGCACTCAGCACAGCAGCGATGCTACCACAAGCAGCGATGGCTGCAGATACAATTCAACTCGGATCAATCCTGGATACATCTGGTATCTTTGACGCCTACGGCAAGCCAATGGATCAAGCTATGCGATTAGCTGTTAAAGAGATCAATGATGCGGGAGGCCTTCTTGGCAGACAAGTAAAAGTTGCAGCCTATGACACACAGTCAGACATGGCTCTTTATTCACAATATGCTCAGCAATTGACCCGTCAGGACCAAGTTGATGTTGTACATGGAGGCATCTTATCAGCATCACGTGAAGCGATACGCCAGACCATGCGTAAGACCAAGACGCTATATTTCTACAATGTTCAATATGAGGGAGGCGTGTGCGATCGGAACATTTTTGTAACCGGAGTTACTCCCGCGCAGCAAGTTGAAGTTTTGGTACCTTATGCAATGAAGAAATCTGGTCCCAAGGTACATATTCTTGCAGCTGACTATAACTACGGCCAGATCACTGCGCGTTGGATTCAGAAGTTTGTGGAAGAGAATGGCGGCGAGGTCGTAGCGACTGATTTCTTCCCACTTGACGTTGCTGATTTTGGTTCCACCATCACTAAGATCCAGCAAACTAGCCCAGATTTGGTGTTTGCCCCGCTCGTAGGTGGCGCGCATCTATCTTTCTTCCGCCAATGGTCAGCCGCTGGCATGAAAGACAAGATCCCGCTCGCATCAACGACCATGGGCGTAGGCAACGAGCACAAGGTGCTTACGCCTGAAGAGGGCAACGGCATCATGGTCGCTTACAATTACAGCCAAGAGCTAGGCACACCAGCAAACATTGCTTTCAAAGCAAAGTGGCAAGCAGAGTATGGCGATACAACCGCAATTCACGAATTAGCTGTATCGACGTATCAGGGCATCATGCTTTGGGCCGAAGGTGTGCGCAAAGCCGGAAGCATCGAACGCGATGCAGTAGTTGACGCCCTTGAAACCGGCGTTTCAATTGAGGGTCCTGCAGGCAAAGTAACAATTGACCCACAAACCCACCATGCCACAGTCGATGTACATATAATGGAGTTTGAAAGCCAGGGTATGACCGTCATTGAAACTCTACCTCAACGCGCGCCAATTGACACTCAAGCTGTGTGCAATTTGCAAGCCAACCCTGACGACAACACCCAATACGAAATCGAAATCTGATCTTTTTTGGATTTTACCTGTCAGGGCGATGAAAATCGCCCTGATCCTATACTTTTCAGGCGTTGTGCACCATGGACCTCAGTTTTGTTATTTTCGTTGAAGTGCTTTATGGCGTTGCATCGCTAGTGCTGATCAGTGCCGGGCTGGCTGTGGTATTCGGTATGATGAAGGTTATCAACCTTGCACATGGTGAATTCATGATGATGGGCGGTTATGCAACCATCACAGCTGTTGGGTATGGCGTGAACGTCTTTGTTGCTATGCTCATCATTGCACCACTTGTCGTTGGTTTGATTGGCTTGGTCGTTGAGCGATTGGTGATCCGCCATTTATACGGGCGCTTGATAGATACAATGCTTGCCACATGGGGGCTAAGCCTAGTCTTTATTGGACTAGCAACAATGATTTTTGGCAATACAACGACAGGTATCTCAACCCCGATACCCGGCTTTGCGTTTGGTGGTTATCAAGTCAACGGATATAATTTTTTCATTATCATTGTGTCCATTCTTCTGGTTATCACTATGTACGCTATACTACGCGGAACACGCGCCGGATTGATAGCACGTGGCACGATGCAGCACTCTGATATGGCATCAGCCTTAGGCTATAGTTCAGACCGCATCTACATGATGACATTTTTTTGTGGCTCAGCCCTTTCAGGACTTGCTGGAGCGGTACTAGCGCCTTTAGTTGGTCTCGTTCCAACTTCGGGTGGCGCATATATTGCCAAAGCTTTTATTACCGTAATTGCCGGTGGACCGTCGCTAATCGCAGGTCTGGTGAGTTCAGCCACTTCGTTCGGCCTCGTCAGCCAGTTTTTCACATTTACAATCTCGCCAGTCATTGGCGAGGTTGCGTTGTTAATTGCCGCTGTGATCTTATTACGTACAATGCCGAAAGGAATTACCGGCCGTTTCTTCAAAGGAAAATTGTGATGAGCCGCCGCGCGTCGCAAGATGTCACAATCACTCTGGTAGTTTCAGCTTTTCTGATATGGTTTCTACCTTTGATGATAAGCACATACACGCTAACTGTGCTCGTGATTTACGGCATGCTTGGCCTAAGCCTCGGACTAATCTGGGGTTTTGGTGGCATCTTATGCTTTGGTCAGGCCGCCTTTTTCGGATTGGGAGCTTACACCTATGCGATTACCGCCATCAATATTGGTGAAAGCACGCTGCCAATGATCCTAGCCGTACTGGTGCCTGCGGTATTCGCAGCTCTACTTGGGGCGATGATGTTTTACGGGCGGCTTACGGATGTTTATTTAGGTGTCATCACGCTAGTCGTTACTTTGATCCTTTTTAAATTTATGAATTCCACGGCTGGACCACAATACGCAATTGGGAACGCGCGCTTAGGTGGATTCAATGGCATACCCGGATTTCAAACGCTCAACGTACCAGGTGATCCAAGCGCATATATCTGGGGCGACACCTATTTTTATGTTTGCGCATTAGCACTTGTGATCGTCTTTCTACTGGTCACATGGCTGCTTCGCTCGTCGTTTGGGCGCATAGCAGTGGGCATTCGTGAAAACGAAGTGCGCATGGGCCTAATGGGTTACAACGTCGCCGCACGCAAAACCATGTTGTTTGCAATCGGTGCTGCCATTGCCGGACTTGCAGGCGCGCTGTTCGCCAATTGGGGCGAAATCGTCACACCCAATCTTTTTTCACTGGGCCAATCCGCAGAGATCATTATCTGGTGTATTGTTGGCGGACTGGGAACACGGTTTGGGCCAATTGTTGGAGCTGCTGGATTGGCTTATCTCAAATTCATGCTTGGCCAGCAAAGTATGATCGACAACACGCTGATCATGGGTTTGATCCTCGTTTTATTTGTTTTGTTCTTGCCACGCGGTCTAGTACCCGCAATTGAGACGCTCTTGAACAGCATCATAGGTCATAAAAAACGCAAACCAAAACCTCACCGGATGAGGAGAGCACGGCATGGTTGAAACCGTCTTAGAGACCAGTGGGCTGACAATGCGTTTCGGTGGTGTTATTGCAAGCGATAATGTCAACTTCAAGCTCCAAGCGCGCGAGCTGCGATGCTTAATTGGACCAAACGGTGCGGGCAAATCAACTTTCTTCAAATGTGTAACGGGGTTGCTAAAACCAACTGAAGGCCACGTATATATGCGTGGACAGGAGGTCACGGGATGGCAAACGCATCAGATTGCATCACTCGGCGTTGGCATCAAGACCCAGACACCAAACGTTATGGACGCACTCAGCGTTCATGAGAATATCTGGTTAGCAGCGCGGCGCTTTTACAGCATCGTTGAAGCCCGGGAGCGTGCAGATGAAATCATCGAGCGATTGGCGTTGGGTGCAATTGCGCGCGCACAAATGGGCCAGTTGGCACACGGTGAACGTCAACGCGTTGAATTAGGGATCGTTGCCGTCGCCAACCCTTGGCTGGTTTTACTTGATGAACCCGCCGCGGGAATGAGCGCACAAGACGTTGATCGTATGACCGATATAATCCATCAACTTACCCGTTTTGCAGCTGTCGTTATCGTCGAGCACGACATGCAATTTATCCGCTCCATTGCACAAACAGTGACAGTGTTTCATCAGGGCGCAGTACTGATGGAGGACAGTGTCGAAAACGTCATGTCAGATCCTCAGGTGCGCGCCGTTTATCTAGGAAAGAAAGCGTGATGCAGGTCGAGCGCGAAACATTGCTATCCACCAAAGGTTTGTCCGGCGGGTATGGCCGAGTGCCAATTGTGCATGCCATTGACCTTGATATCGCCGAAAATGAAGTCGTTGGCGTACTCGGTCATAACGGCATGGGCAAAACTACGCTTTTAAAAATCTTGATGGGCTTTCTTCCTGCAAGCTCAGGCCAGGTTCGTTATGATCAAAACGATATCACTAGGCTTCCACCTAATGAACGCAGCCAGTTGGGCTTAGGCTACGTGCCACAAGGGCGCGGTATCTTTCCACAACTAAGTGTACACGACAACTTACGCTTTGCCTGGCACGATCGCGGCACTGGATCTGAACATGACGTCATTGAGTCAGTTTTGACTGATTTCCCGCGCCTCTCTCGCCTGCTAGATCGGGAGGGAGGAGACTTATCAGGCGGCGAACAACAATTGCTTTCCTTGGCGCGCTGTCTGATGGGTGACCCAGATTTTCTACTTCTGGATGAGCCAACTGAGGGTATTCAACCGTCCATCATTGAAGAAATGTCTGAGACTTTATTGAGCCTACGCCAAAATCGCGGACTTTCTATTTTACTGGTTGAGCAAAACTTCGATTTCATCTCCGACCTCTCTGACCGCGTTCTGGTCTTGGAGCGTGGACGGATCATGGGTGAGCTAACGCGCGAAGAACTGTCAGATAAATCTAAAGTTGATCAATTTCTGGGCTTTGGAGCAGCACGTGGCACGCGTCAAAGCGCCATGAAAGCGCAGAAACGAGCCACAGCACCACAAAGCACCCAAACATTTTCCCGATCGCCGCGCAGAGCTGCGCCTAGCCAATCGCAACCCTCTGTAACAACGGTGACTACAATGACCATTAAACGCCCAACCCTTGCTCAAATGCGCATCATGGCCGAACGGTTTGGAATGAGCCTATCAGACAAAGATCTAAGCGAATATACCGAGATTATCGAACCCTATATGCAAGCCTACGATAGGTTGGACGCAATGCCAGATAACCTACCCGAAGTACGTTATCCACGAAGCCCCGGCCGTTTCCCTGATCCGAGCGAAAACCCATTGAATGCATGGTATGTAAAGACTGAAGTACGCGGTGCTCCTGATGGTAAATTGCGTGGCAAGAGGATTGCACTAAAAGATACAATCTGCCTAGCCGGTGTACCAATGATGAATGGCTCATCAATAATGGAAGGTTACACGCCAGAAATTGACGCAACTATTGTTACACGGATGCTTGACGCGGGTGCGATCATCACAGGCAAAGCGCATTGTGAAAATTTTTGTCTCTCTGGCGGTTCACACACTAATGCCAAAGGCCCAATCCACAATCCTTACAAACGTGGCTTTATGGCAGGCGGCTCATCCGCTGGATCTGCTGCATTAGTTGCCTCTGGCGAGGTAGATATGGCCATTGCAGGCGATCAAGGCGGCTCTATCCGTATCCCTGCATCGAATTGTGGATGTTACGGAATGAAACCGACACATGGTTTGGTCCCATACACTGGTGCTATGCCAATTGAGCAAACCGTCGATCATCTTGGCCCTATTACGAATAATGTCGCGGACAATGCGTTGTTGCTGGAGGTGCTGGCTGGTGAAGATGGCCTTGATCCACGCCAGTACAAACCACAAATCTACAGTTATACCGAAGCATTGGGCCGTGGCGCTCATGGAATGCGAATTGGCGTACTGACTGAAGGCTTTGGTCATTCCAATTCTGAATCGGATGTAGACCAAAAAGTGATGCAGGCCGTTGAGCGGTTACGCGAGCTTGGTGCTCGTGTTGAAGATGTCTCTGTTCCGGAACATCATACTGCAATGGACGCCTGGACTGCGATCACTCTGGAAGGTCTACAAGACGGTATGATGTGGGGTAATTCCACTGGAACTAATTATCGCGGGCTATTTCTGCCTTCTATGACCGATCACATGGCACAATGGAAGGGTCGTGCGGATGAGTTAAGCCATTCGTTGAAGGCGTGCATGTTCGTTGGAGAGCATTTCCAACGACAATATCGTGGACGGTTTTACGGAAAAGCACAAAATATCATGCGTCGATGTAATGAACGCTATTTGGCAGCACTCAAGCAATATGACCTGTTGCTTATGCCAACGCTACCAATTAAGCCTCAGGAACACCCTCCAAGTGATGGTTCGCTAAGCCTTTACGTGCAGCGCGCCTTTGAAATGGTACCAAATACGGCTCCCTTTAACGGAGGCTTGCCGGCGATGAGCGTGCCTTGCGGTTTTAGCGAAGGCTTGCCCATTGGGCTGCAATTGGTTGGACCACATTACGGTGAGATGAAAATTTATCAGGCAGCCCACGCTTTCGAGCAATCAGGCGATTGGCGCGATATGTAGGGAGAAGTCACATTGACGATACTAAACGAGAGTATTGCAGACCGGATTCAGAATTTTGGAATGGATCAAGATGCATCCATGCAAAGTAATCTTGCGCCGCGCGACGGAAAATCTTACGTGCAGGGCCCAAAATATCCCGAGCTCGCTTACGCTACAATTCCACAGCTTTTGCGCGATGCCGTGTCGCGTTATGGACCACGAGATGCTCTAATCTTTCCAAATGCGCGGCTCAGCTACTATGACCTTGATCGCGCTGTAGATGAACTCGCTTCTGGGTTTCTTGCATTAGGGTTGGAAAAAGGAGATCGGCTCGGCATCTGGTCACCTAACCGGATGGAATGGGTCCTCACCCAATTTGCTACCGCACGTATTGGTGTAATTTTGGTTAACATCAATCCTGCATATCGCTTATCTGAATTGGAATATGCGCTCAATAAAGTCAGCTGCAAAGCGCTTGTTCTAGCACGCTCCTTCAAATCGTCCGAATACCTTGAGATGATACGCGCCTTAGCGCCAGAGTTAGCCCAGGTAGAGCGCGGTCGGTTGCACTCGGTAAAATTGCCAAACTTGCGACATGTGATCGTAATGGACGACAACCCAGGTTGTAGCGGTGTCTGGACCTTTGGCGAGGTATCAACACTTGGTGGGCCAGCACAACAACTACGCCTGCCGGAGATCGACCAGACGCTTCAACCCGATGATGCGATCAATATTCAGTTCACCTCTGGCACAACAGGAAAACCTAAAGGCGCGACACTTTCCCACTACAACATTGTCAACAATGCGCGTTTTGTGACAGACCGGATCAAGCTGACAGAGAATGATCGCCTCGCTGTTCCAGTGCCACTTTATCATTGCTTCGGCATGGTCATGGGCGTTCTCGGTGCTGTAAGCAAAGGTTCTGCACTGATCTTTCCAGGCGAAGCGTTTGACGCTGAGCAAACGCTTGATACGCTAGCCAGTGAACGCTGCACAGCCCTTTACGGTGTCCCAACAATGTTTGTAGCGATGTTACAAGAACTAGACAACAAACCGCGTGATTTATCAAC
The DNA here is from genome assembly GCA_003447515.1 of Paracoccaceae bacterium. Taxonomy (GTDB): domain Bacteria; phylum Pseudomonadota; class Alphaproteobacteria; order Rhodobacterales; family Rhodobacteraceae; genus Amylibacter. The sequence continues at coordinate 2,215 of DLZA01000213.1, read as the reverse complement.
TTTGCGAACAGGCATCATGGCAGGTGCACCATGCCCAGTTGACGTGATGAAACAAGTCAATGACCAGATGCACATGAACGAAGTAACAATCTGTTATGGCATGACCGAAACGGCGCCAGTATCGTTCCAAAGCTTTGTGGACGACACCACCCAGCAACGCTGCGAAACTGTTGGCCGCGTACATCCGCATCTTGAGGTCAAAATAGTCGATGAGTCCGGTCAGATCTTGCCCGTGGGCATCCAAGGTGAGCTGTGTACACGCGGTTATTCTGTGATGAAGGGCTATTGGGAGGAGCCGGCGCGCACCTCGGACTCCATTCGCGGAGGGTGGATGCATTCGGGTGATCTTGCCGTTCTAAACACCAACGGTTTTTGCTCAATTACAGGCCGAGTCAAAGATATGATTATACGCGGCGGCGAAAACATCTATCCGAGAGAGATCGAAGAATTCTTGTTTACCCACCCGGATGTGAGCGAAGTCCAGGTTTTTGGCGTACCTGACACGCGCTTGGGCGAAGAAGTTTGCGCCTGGGTTGTCCCAACCGCAAATAGCAATGTCGTACCAAAAACGCTGCAAGAATTCTGTGTTGGACAGATCGCCCACTTCAAAGTACCCCAACATATTCGTATCGTCGACAAACTTCCGATGACAATTACTGGAAAGCCTCAGAAATTCGTCATGCGCGATCAAATGATTAAAGAACTAAGTGGCGGTTCACTTGATTGAACAAGGCAGCACAGCATAGCACAAAAGAGATTTTTGGGGAGAGCCACAGCATAAATAAATACGGCCGCAAAGAGAGGTTAATCCAACCTCCCGTTTGGAAATTGTCATTTTATAGATTCCATTTTATCTCCAAGACCCGAGGCCTTTAGATGCTCAGAAAAATAGTCATTAAAGAATGGTAAACCCTCGGCCAATTTTAAAAATTCTTGCTGGGTCATAACCAAAACCTTTGTGTCCTCAGCGGCAACCGCTGTAGCAATACGACGAGTTGCACCTAAAAGCATAAGCTCGCCAAAATGCTCGCCCACCGCCAAAATACGGCTCTTTTCCAATCCAGTCTCGCTGTCCATGCTTGTAATACGCACTGCCCCAGAAATTATTGTATACAACCCATCGGCGCGGGAGCCATTTTCATAAATTCGATCGCCAGCACGATAGCACACATATCGCGTTCCAGGGTCGGTTTGTGAATTGATTTGTGCGACGGAACGTCGAGATAAACCATCCATCAGCCAATTCCATAAAACAGAAACGCGAGCCTGCGCCCCGGGAAGAAGGGAAATGTAATAAACACGCCAAAGCAACCAAGCCACCCGACCAGTAAGTTTCAGGCCAAACACCTCTGCAACTCCACGACCGGCACCCAGAGAAGCCAGCGCACCTTTCGATTTATATTGAAAAGGCTTTGAAGCCTTTTCCTCGATCACACTCTTGATATTTAAAGAAAGATGGGCCGCTTCACGTACTGCAAACTGTGCAGTAGGTGGCGCAAAATCGCCTCTTTTGGTTGCATTTTCTTTGAGCGGAATAACTGCACAATCACCAATAGACCAAATGTTATCATACCCTTCAGCCCGAAAGTCACGCCCAACCAAAACACGGCCTTCCTGCAAACTAAGCGGCATATTTGCGACGATAGCAGAGGGGGTATTACCAATAGTTGCTACGATTGTGCGCGTGTCGATCACCTCATTTTGACTTGTTACTAGCTGTGTGCCTGTCGCTTCGGCTACACCAACGCCTAGCTGAATTTCAATTCCACGCTTTTCTAAGTTAGCGTACGCATATTTACCCAAACCTTCAGGCATCTCATTTAAAATTCTCTTGGAAAACTCTAGCAAAACGACTCGTATCTCCGAAGGATGAATATTGGGATAATCTAACAAAGATCGATCAATCAACTCTTTGATTTCACCAACTGTTTCAACCCCCGAGAACCCGCCACCAATCACACTGAACGTCAAAGCTCCTTTTTTTACATCTGGCAAACGCGTTATATCCGCATGCTCTAAGCGTTCGATGATATGTGCGCGTAAAAGCTGTGCATCGCTTAGATTTTTCATTGTAAATGCATGCTCACTCAATCCGGGCGTCTTAGACAAATCACTCCCCGAGCCAAGCGCAATAACAAGATGATCATATTCTAATATCGTTGGCCGACGCTGCACACCCTGAAAGACTGTAACCTGCTGTAATTTAGGGTCTATG
>DLZA01000146.1:4586-4839 GCA_003447515.1 Paracoccaceae bacterium | reverse complement strand
CAGCATCGCATCTTCCCGGTCTCCCCAAACAGCCTCTGCAACTAAATTGGCAAAACACGATTCATCCGCACCAAGACAAGGACACTTTGGATGCCGCCACATCACGGGGCGGCGAGAAAATTGGGTAAACAGATTACATATTTGGCCCAAACTATTGATAGCCGCAGGGCCATGGATCGACCCCAGCAGATCAGTCAGATCTTTAATCGCTTGCTTCTGTGTTTGTGGGCTCTCGCACCATTGACGCAAAAAA
>DLZA01000146.1:3650-4250 GCA_003447515.1 Paracoccaceae bacterium | reverse complement strand
AAATAGAAGCAGCTTCAGTTTGGGTTAATTCTGTCAGAAACCCGACTGGTGCGCCTCCACGAGAGGGTTGCGGACGAGTCACTTTGTCAGAATCAACTTATCATTGCGAGTAATCCGCAGCGTATATATTTGCCCGTTGTGCGCAATTTGTGCCAAGTTTCCGTTGTTCGTCAGATCTTTAGCCAAATGAGCAGGTCCCTGCGCGTCAGCCTTTGGTAAGCCCTCAAAACGGTGTTCAGCGATTTGATGGATCATAGATCAGTCCTTTCAGTAATAAAAAATTTGTCAATTAACCGTTCAAAACATAGTCCTGATGTTGGACACAGCTCCACAAATTGCTGCGCCGCGTCTAAAAATATTTCATTATAATGATATATTTGAGCACCTTGGTAAGGCTGTGTTTCTTTTTTGTTCATAGACGGCTCCATCAAACATATGTGATGGCTTCCTATGCAAAATAGAGTGGCTATATAAAACCTGACTAAAAAACTCAACATTGTCAAATGATTCTTTCAGGCGATTAAAAAATCGGTCCTGATAAAGCAAAGATTGGATCGCTAATAGATACGCTCAATACCTTTTCTTGCCCACACTGATACA
>DLZA01000146.1:2538-3252 GCA_003447515.1 Paracoccaceae bacterium | reverse complement strand
AAGTTGCTTCACGGCCTCGTAGCGATGACAGTTCACCAGATGATCGTTGATCAAACCCGTGGCCTCCATCCAAGCATACACGATCGTTGGCCCACAAAAAGTAAACCCTGCCTTTTTCAGATCATTAGAAATCCGCACTGATAAATCAGAGTATGGTGGCACTTGATCTTGCTTCTCAAACTTATTCACCAAGGGCTTCCCGTTTACGTAATCCCAAATGAACTGATCAAACCCCTGCTTTTCCTCCAACGCAATCCAAGCCTGCGCTCCTTTAACTGCTGCCTCAATTTTGCCTCTGTGGCGCACTATCCCCACATCTCCCAGTAATCGCTGAACATCCGCACCGGTAAAGGCAGCAACTTTTTCAGGATTAAACCCAGAAAAGGCCGCACGAAATGCATCTCTTTTCTTGAGAATGATCAACCAACTTAGCCCCGCCTGAAACCCGTCAAGCACCAGCTTTTCCCACAATGCGCGGCTTTCATACTCTGGAACGCCCCATTCTTCGTCATGATAACTTACATAAATTGGTGAGGAGCCACACCACTCACATCGTGAATTTTCCATATTTTCAAATCTTATCAATACTCTAAGAGCTTTGCAAAAAATTAACACAAATTTAAATATTTTAGGAACATTGGCTTCCTGTAAGCTTGTTTGACACAAAAAAGAGCCAGAGAACTAATAGTTTATCAGGAGCTTCAGCACAAAAAA
>DLZA01000146.1:1145-2139 GCA_003447515.1 Paracoccaceae bacterium | reverse complement strand
CACCTTTGTTTAAGTACGGTACAATGGCTGGCCAGAAGTAGTTCAAATTGAAAATACTAAATAAATAACTCTTTGGGTATAATTATATCGTATATTGTTATTTTTTTATTATAAAATTACAAAATCTTATGGTAATTAGTAATTTATATAAATTTATATAAAAAATGCAGCACAAAAGCCCTTGCGCTGCGCTGCAGCATCGTTAATACGTCCATCAAACGAAGCAACCTAACCGCGCGCATTTGCTGATTGTAATGATTTCAATACGCTGCAGAGCGCGCCTTCTTACGAAGGACACGACTATGACAAATGTTGTTATCGCATCAGCTGCACGAACCGCCATTGGTTCATTCCTTGGCAGTTTTGCCAACATCCCAGCACACGACTTAGGAACAACTGTTATCAGAGCCGTTCTGAACCGTGCTGGCGTAGACGCTGCAGATGTTACGGAGACAATACTCGGCCAGGTTCTTACCGGTGGTCAAGGTCAAAACCCAGCACGCCAAGCTCACATTAACGCGGGTCTTCCAAACGAAGCCGCTGCGTGGTCCATCAACCAAGTCTGTGGTTCTGGCCTTCGCGCGGTGGCACTTGCTGCACAACACATTCAACTTGGAGATGCTGGCATTGTGGTAGCGGGCGGACAGGAAAGCATGTCCCTTTCTCCACACGTCGTGAACATGCGTCCTGGACAGAAAATGGGTGATACAAAATTTGTAGACAGCATGATTAAAGACGGTCTTTGGGACGCATTCAATAACTATCACATGGGCACAACTGCAGAAAACGTTGCCGCCCAGTGGGAAATATCTCGTGATATGCAAGATCATTTTGCTGTAAATTCACAAAACAAAGCCGAAGCAGCACAAAAAGCAGGCAAGTTTTCTGATGAAATCACCCCGTTCACAGTGAAAACACGCAAAGGCGACACGATCATAGACAGCGATGAATATATCCGCCACGGCGCCACAATGGACGCAATGCAGAAACTGCG
>DLZA01000146.1:0-748 GCA_003447515.1 Paracoccaceae bacterium | reverse complement strand
ATGTCCGCACACGAAGCAGAAAAGCGCAATATTGAACCACTCGCACGCATCGTATCTTATGCAACAGCAGGCCTTGACCCATCTATTATGGGCGTTGGTCCGATCTACGCATCGCGCAAAGCGCTCGAAAAAGCCAATTGGTCCGTATCAGATCTGGAATTAGTTGAGGCAAACGAAGCTTTTGCGGCTCAAGCCTGTGCCGTGAATAAGGATATGGGTTGGGATCCTTCGATTGTAAACGTGAACGGTGGCGCAATCGCCATTGGTCATCCAATCGGCGCATCTGGCGCACGTATCCTAAACACGTTATTATTCGAAATGCAGCGCCGTAACGTGAAAAAAGGTCTCGCGACCTTGTGCATTGGCGGTGGTATGGGTGTTGCAATGTGTATCGAACGTCCTTGATCCGGTTAGTCCTGCCCTGCTGGAAGGGAACCCAAAAAATCAACAATCTAAAGGAACTTTGAAAATGGCAAGAGTTGCACTCGTAACTGGCGGATCCCGTGGCATTGGCGCAGCCATCGCAATAAAATTGAAATCAAAAGGCTACAGTGTTGCAGCATCTTATGCTGGCAACGAAGCGGCCGCTGAAAAATTCACTGCGGAAACCGGCATCAAAACCTACAAATGGAACGTGGCCGACTATGACAGCTGTGTTGAAGGTATTGCTCAAGTTGAAGCTGAACTTGGCCCAGTAGACGTGCTGGTCAACAACGCAGGCATCACCCGCGACGCACCTTTCCATAAA
>DLZA01000092.1 GCA_003447515.1 Paracoccaceae bacterium | reverse complement strand
GCTTGTGAGGTGGCCGCTCTATGGCTCTGGATCCCGGTCCACGGGCCTAGGCAAGATGGTGCAGTAACCTCGGGCCAAGTTTCATGTAGCGAAATGGGAAGTATTTTGTTATCACGAGAGCCGACAAAGTAGTCTTTTATGTCTACAGCTAGTTTCCTCTGACACTGATAATAAAAAGACTGCTAGCCACGAACCGAAAAACTACTTTGTTGGTTCACTTCCCGTTTTCGCGAATAAAAACCCATACTTATTGTACGGTCAATATTTTTGAGATGAAACGTAACAGGATTGGCATCATGATCGTGACCGGTTTCGCAAGTAGTGATCAGATCAGCCATCATCTCTCCAACAATTGGTGCGTTTTTGAATTGATTACCACTGGTCCCGATTGCCATATAGAACCCCGGTAACCTAGATTTGTCGTAGATCGGGATCCAATCATCAGAGACATCATAAAGCTCGACCACGCCCTTTAGCTTAGTTGGGATTTTCAGATCAGGGATACGTTGTGCTAGCCGCATGACCTGCAATTGCCACTGCTCGGAGAACGAACGATCAAAGTTATCAGGATCTACCCAAATGCGCTCATCACATTCTGGATCCTCGGAGCCTATAAGAATGTGATTGCCACTCTCCGGTCGACAATAAACAGCAGTATCAGAGTCCGAGAGATGACCACCTTGGGTTTCAAAATCCAGTCCAATAGGAGATGGGACATGCGCAACTTCATGGCGCAGCGCGCGGGTCTTGATCGCCATATCATCTTCCACTCCGGCCATTGCGTTTATCTTAAATGAATGTGGACCGGCCACATTCACAACAACTGGCGCAGATATCTCGTCACCGCCTTCTATCACTATCCCCGAGACGCGTCTGTGGGCTTTGCAGATCGCGGTCACTTTAGTATTGAGGCGAAAAGTAGCACCAGCAGACTCAGCTGCACGTAGCAGGTTATGGGCCGCCAATGCTGGGTCGGTGACATAGCCTCCATGCGGAAAGAACACCGCCCCATGTAGTTCTTCACCGGCGGGCTCACCGAAATCTGGGTCATCAACTTTCTTTATAGGGGCAAAAGAGTTGCGCGAGACAAACGGATAGCGTGCAACGACCTCATTTATACTAAGTTCATCATACGGACAACCAAGCTGGTCAAGGATCGACATGACTGGCGCCATGTTGCTGTTTAATTCGCTCTTAAAGACGAGGTTACCACAATTAACGTAACGTATCAGTCCTCGTTCATCCTCAACATCAATGTGTTCGGCCCATTTTGACCAGTAGAAATGAGACTCCCAAGCAATTGCGGCGCCATCAAGAGTCGAATAAAATGGCCGGATCAAGGCGCAGGATCCGGCAGTAGACCCGTGACCGGCTTCACCAACTTTATCTACACAAATTGGCTTGAGACCTTTCTTTGCAAGCTCGAGTGTGATGGCTGCGCCAATTACACCCGCTCCGATTATAATTGCGTCATAAACTTCTTTCATCTCGTTTTTCACCTATTTGATTTATTTTTAGAATTTCCAGTAGCGTCCAATAGTTGCTTAAGCCGCTCATAAGATGGCACGTAGGCAGCTCAGAAGCGGCCGTAGGTTAAGATAAGCTTTCTTGGGGTCAGAACCGTCGCGGATGGCTGAGCGTCGTCGTAATTGTCGGTAGTAATCACAAAAGCATCTGGCTTTGTAACAGCCTCAGCGCCAACGCGCTGGATGTCCTGTTCAGCGACAGGTATAAAAGCGATTTTGCCCTCAAGTCTAAGTTTATATGTCATAATTTTGATCTCAAATCCCAGATGTCATTTTGAAAGAAATGGCTCAAGCCGCTTGAATGCTTCTTTGAGAACATTAGCAGGTTGCGCGTAACATAGCCGTAGATAACCTTCTCCCTGGGGGCCGAACGCCACCCCAGGCGCCAACCCAACTTTTGTTTTTTTGAGGATTTTGCGAGCTGCGTCAAAACTGTCGGTCAGCCCGTCGACCCGAAAAAAGCAATAGAAAGCGCCATCCGGTTCAATGAACTCAACACGCGAAAATGTACTAAGCTGCGCAGCCGTAAGCTCATAACCGATTTTTATCTTTTCGAGCAGGCTGGTTATTTCATCTTCTCCATCTTGCAGAGCTGCAATGCCTGCCGCCTGGACAAAGCCTGCTGTGCAGGACGTGTTGAATTCGGTCAGCTGGCCCAGCTTTGCCTCGAACGCGGCAGGAGCCACTATCCAGCCAAGCCGCCATCCTGTCATCGACCAGCATTTCGAAAACGAGTTGACAGATATCAGCAGATCCTCAGGCTCTGCAATAGACAGGAAAGAAGGCGCATGACGCCCATTGCGGTAAAGCCTTGTATAGACATCATCTGCAACGATCCAAATGCCGTATCGACGGCAATGTTCCAGAACTACACGTTGCTCCTTAACAGACATTGTCCAACCGGTAGGGTTGTTTGGTGAATTTATCACTACCACCTTGGTGTCCTTAGTAAGAGCTGCCAGCAGCTCGCCCAAGTCCAACTCCCAGCGACCTTTTTTCGAAGTAATCGCCACACTTACGATTTCGGCACCGGTCATCTTGAAAGCGCCAATAATATTGGGCCAACTTGGCTCTAGGGCAACAACCCGATCGCCCGGTGTGACAAGGAATTCAGCCGTTAGAATCAGGCCCTGCATTCCGGAAGGGGTAACAGTCACCTGCGCAGGATTGATATGGCTGCCCAACAAATTTTTGCTGTAGGTACAGATTGCATGCCGCAGTTTCATTGCGCCATTGTTTGGCTGATACATGTGATTGCCAGCTTTGAGAGAGGCAATGGCAGCATCAACAATTACGGGGCAGGTTTTCCAGGCGCTCTCGCCAAACCAAAGCGGAATCACGTCAGGGTTATGCATTCCTAACTCGGCGATGGCCCGGATCTTCGATGCTTCTAGTGCACGGGCACGGGACGAAATCGAATTATGTAGCTCAGCTTGTCTCATAACTTTCTTCTTATTATGTTTGAAATATTTGCTTACGGCGGGCGATGGTATGTATTGTATCAAGCGCTGGGATTAGGCCACTAGCGCCCGCCCGCAAGTTGTCAGTTAATTCTAATCCGCAGCGACCATTGAAAAGCATCACATTATCACCCATCTCCTCGGCGACGGACTGAAGATTGACGGCGTTGCATTCCAGTTTCGCGATGGTGAAGTTTTCATGCTTAGTCGCGAGCGCGATTAAGCTCTGGTTGCTTAGCCCGGATCCAAGGTACTCTGATGCATTCTGAATCCCGATAGGGCAATCGACCGCCACGATAATTTCCGAGAAGAAGTCTGCCAGCTTTGCGTCGTCCATCTGCTGCGAGGGCAGTTGAAGAATAAGCGCCGACGCAACGCTTTGGGTTGCTCGTTTCGAAAACTCGATCTGTTCAGTGATTGTGTCCCCATAGACGATCACCAAAAGTGCTTTGCGTCCATCGATGCGCTTCGCGACAACTTCAAGGACCTCGGTCCGCTCATTGTAGGTCAACTTTGAGACTTCAGTACCCAGCCCCAGAATGGCCACACCGGCAGCCTGAGCGTCAAAAGTCGCATCCACCTGAACCCAAAACGGATCCCTGCGTAAGGCTCCTTGATCGTCAAAGAAAGTGTACAGCATTGGATAAATGCCGGGCGCGATCGTCGAAGGTGAGTTATGGCGCAATTTCATCATATTATTTCCAAGGCCTTTTTTTACAAATAAAAATCAGGCTCCCAAGCAATTTTGGCGCCATCAAGAGTGGAATAAAATGGCCGGATCAGGGCGTAGAACCCGGAGCCTGCCTTGCCGACTTGATCCACGCAAATTTTCCTCAAACCTCTCTGTGCAAGCTCAAGCGTAATGGCGCCGCCAAACACACCAGAGCCAATTACGATTAAATCATTACTTTTCTGCATCTCATTTTTCTCTCATCTGATTGCCTTTTAAAATTTTAATCTCAGCGGTTGAATAGCTCAGAAGCGGCCAAAGTTAAGATAGGCTTTCTTGGGGTTAGTCCCTTTGTGGATAGCTGAGCGAACCTTGTTTTCGGTGTTCATCACCTCCTCTACCTCAGCTAAAATCTCTGCAGCGATTTTAGCTGAAATCACGATGGCACCATCAATGTCAGCAATTAGAAAATCACCGGGCCTAACGACAACCTCACCGATCTGCACAGGGACTTCCATTTTGTCTACCGACCATGCCCCCACCACATCGCGGGGCGTGTAGAAGCGATGGAAAACGGGAAAACCTATGTTGCGAATGAAATTACAGTCTCGACAGCCACCATTGGTAACATATCCGCGCACACCACGCATTTGCAGGGTCTCGGCCGACAGTTCGCCCATAAGCGCGATGTCGTCTGTATGGCCATTGCAAACTACGATATGGCCAGACGGCGCTGTTGAAAGGAAATCAGTCCAAGCTAGCAGGGCTTCATCAGCACTAATCCCAGGTTTTGGTGTTCCTGAAACTGTAAAAATAGGACCAGCCATAACTTGAGTATCGTCAATCGGCCGGATGTCCTTGGGCAGAACAGTATTGTTTATCCCTCTCTCACGCAAGGCGTCATAAACTGCACCACTATAGCATTTTGCAAGGCGTTCGGTAAACGCAGCTTTTTTGTCATTATCAATCATGGATTTCCCTTCAAGCGATTTAATTCGTGAGATTTAGTGACTGAAAGAGCGATCACAGCGCACGTGTTCCAAGATTTTTCGTGTGATACCGCACAAACCATCATATCTCATCCGAGGCTTTCTTTTTGTTGTAGGCTTCCGCAGCACGGCCAACAGCGTCTTCGTTCAAGATGAAGCCAAGGCCGAGGGTGGACATTACCGAAATTTTTCCTGAAATCGGCGTCAAATCTGGGCTTTCGACTATGTCCTCTTCCAAAAGCTGCCACATGATCTGATTGCCATCATCCATATTCGGAACACCGGATGCGGCTTGTATTGAAGCGCAGGTGGTAATCCCAGTTTCCCAAACACCATGGATGCAGACATTGATGTCAAACACCTTAGCAATCGCAGCAACTCGCCTGAAGCCAAGAATGCCTCCAGTTTCGTGCAGACCTACGGTCAGCAAACTGGGCGCTCCGCTAACACACATCGCGTGAGCTTCTTCTGAAGTAAATACGGACTGATCTGCTGCGATCGGTATAGAGCAGGACTGTTTCAAAGCCTTTAAAGCCGGAACGCCTGCGATCGCCGACACTGGCTGTTCAACCATCTCGAGATCATACTTCGCAAGTTTTTGAAGCATTACTTGGGCTTCCATCAAGTCCCAGGCCTCGTTCGGGTCGATCCTAAGCCTTTTATTGCCAATTGCCTTTCTGACAGCTTCGACATTTGCCAAATCTTTGTCGTTGGTGTGCCCCGCTTTGAGGTAAATCACTTCAAAGCCGTCCTGCACCAACTGGCGGGCATGTCCCGTAACCTCTTCGGTAGTTTCCCCTTGGACAAACCCCATGAAACTCACCGTGTCGTGGATCTTACCGCCCAGTAGAGCATGGACAGGCAGGCCGACGGACTTACCGAGTGCATCCCAAAGCGCCAATTCAACCCCCGCGAACGCTATGTTACCTATTCTGGGATGCGATTGACTGGCGTAGTGATGTCCGAAATTTCGCGTAAAGAGCTGTTTCATCAAATCAGCGATCTGGGTAATTGGCTGCTCCAGCAAGACCGATTTAGCGGTTTTTAAAAGCGTATAAATAGCATCAGGAGACGTCATCGTTGGGGCAGTTTCGCCGAATCCAACGACGCCCACATCAGTTTCGATCTCGACCAGTATGGTCGTCGCTCCAAAATTCTTCCCCATGGCCCAGACATAGGGTGTCTTGAATTTGGAAAAGAGCGGCGTAAGGCGGACATCTTTGATTTTCATAATCTAAACTTCCTGCAATGTGACATTAACGCTTGGGTGATCGGTTCACTGCAAAAGTGGATGCGTCTAACGCCGTTGGCTTGCCCGTGATGAGATCAGCCAGCAGTTCTGCGGACCCAGTTGCTAGGGTCCATCCCAGATGGCCGTGCCCGGTATTGACCCAAAGCCCCTTGCTGGATGTTTCACCGATATAGGGTAGCCCGTCAGCACTCATCGCGCGGAACCCAGCCCACGGCTCGCGCTTGCAACCATCAATCATCTGGCTAAGATTGGGGTAAACAGATTTGGTGAAACGATCGAGTTGTCGGACAATTTTGGGGTTTAGAGCGTTGTCATGTCCGGCGAACTCTGCAAATCCAACAGAGCGCAATTTGCCATTTATTGGAACAATCCCGACGTGCAGCCCTTCGTCTATAACGGGAGACGAGGGCAGGTCATTAAATGCAGCAGTGTCATAGGTGAGCGAGTACCCTTTAACGGGGCAAACTAAGATCCCCCCTGCGACGCTTGGAGCCAATTTTTTTACATTAGCCCCCAGCGCCAGAATGGTGTTCTTCGCCAGAATATCTCCACTTGTTGTACGCGCGCCAATGACCCTGTCGCCTGACATCAGCAGTTTATTGGCCTGGCAATCAACATGGACTATCTGACCAGACGCTAAGAGATCATCGCGGAGGATTTGACAGTATTTGTGCGGGTCCGCTACCACATCAGTGGAAAAACGTATTCCTCCTACCAGCTGCGGTGCCATTGCTTGAAGGTGCGGCTCAGCTTTTACAGTTTGATCAGGCGTCAGTGCCTCCCATTCCAACCCAATCTCGCTGAGGTGACGATTAGATCTGATCTGGGCTTCCAGACTTGGTTGGTCGCGGTAGATTTTAATGGTGCCACATTTTTTAGCGTCGAATTGGTCTGCGTATCCTTTGTAGTATTCTTCAAAGACGTCCATGGAGAAGAGCGCCAGATCGAGCAATCTACGCTTATGGAGTTCGTGCAGATGCGGCTTTGAGTTCTTCAGAAAGCGCAGGCCCCAATTTAACAGAGAGAGGACAGCCTTCGGCTTGATCCGCACTGCGGAATTTTGCATCACGAATGACTTCAAAAGCGTGGACAATATCCCTGGCGTGTTCCATGGCGTGGATTGTGAAGGCACCAACATCGCACCGTTTGCAAAGTTGGCGCCAAGGCCGACATCCTCGTTGGCCTCCACCAACACGACCGAGCAGCCGCGTTTAGCTAATCGGTGGGCCGTTGTGATGCCACTAAGGCCACCGCCGATTATTAGAGCGTCCGATTTCACGGATTATCCGCAATATGAGCGTAGGCTACGATTTCAACTTTGGCTTCTGGAACCAGAATTGCTGCAACGACGACCGTCGCTCTATTTGGCAGAACCCCCTCAAAATACTCAGCGTAAACCGAGTTCATGCCGGGCGCATCCGCCGCATCAACCAGATAGATTAGACATTGAGTGATGTCAGCCATTGTACCGCCTGCCGCCTCAACAGAGAACTTGATATTTTCCATTGTGCGTCGGGTTTGCTCTTCAATCGTTCCATCGGAAAATTGTCCGTCTTCACCGATAGATAGATGGGCCGTATACAAGATCTGACCATCAGTCGGAGCGGTGACTGCCCAATTTAAAGGTACCGAAGGCGCTGGTAGGTTTGAAGTAATAGCTTTATGCATATTTACACCATTTTAGTTTTGGTAAGCGGGATTTTTTTTACCCAAGCAGCAGATCAGGCAACCAAAGGGCTACGTCCGGTAGAAAAGTAGTTAGCATTAACGTAGGTAACCAAGCGAAGATTATGAATATTAAAGTTGGGGAAATTAACTTTCGTATTGGCACGTCCGTTACTTGCGCACCCAGATACAATAGCGGTGCTGTGGGTGGTGTGATATTACCCATTCCCAGATTAACGCCAAGTACCGCAGCGAAATGAATTGGATCCATTCCCGCCCCCTCTGCGATAGGTAACAGGAGTGATGCACTGAGGATGATACCACTGATGTCGTCCATCAACATACCTATTAAAAGCATCACCAGATTGATCATTAGGATAACCACAATGGGATTCTCTGAAATAGAATATATTAAATCCTCTGCCATGCCGGGGATGTCTTCAAAAATTAGGAAGCGGCTAGCAACTAAGACTGTGAAGATCATAGCCATGACCACGCCAATTGTTATCGATGACTCTTTTAAGCACTCGTAAAATACATTTAAGGTGAGCCCCCGGTAGACAAAAAAACCGACCGGAATGGCATAAATCACTGCTACCCCCGCAGCCTCAGTTGGTGTCATGATACCACCATAGATACCACCCAGAATTATCATCGGCATTAAAATCGCGGGTGTTGCAATAGCTGTCTTTTTCCCTAACTTCTGAAAGAAGCGCTGCGGGACTTTGGTAATTCGGATTGTGTCGTTATTGCGCAGGATGAAAAAGTTAACCAAAATCAATAAGGTGGTAAGTATAAGCCCTGGAATGACCGTGGCCAGAAAACATTTCAGAACGGACAACTGGCCTATCCAAGCATAAAGCAACTGCGCGGCACTGGGAGGAATAAGCAATCCCAGTGGACTGGCACTAATAACCAATGCTGCCGAAATCCCCTCAGGATAACGCGCCTTGCGCAGATGTGGCATGATAATCGAGCCAATGCAGGTCAGAGTTGCCGCACCACTACCGGATATAGCACCAAACATCGCACTGGCTACCACAGCAGCTGCACTTAAGCCGCCTCTGAGATGACCAAAAAACAGCTCAGCGATCTCTACAATCGGCTTAGCGATTTTACCCCTGTTCATAATGTTACCGGCCAAAATAAACAGTGGGATGGCCAGAAGAATGACTGAGTTCATCTTCCAGTGCCCTGTGGCAAAGAACCCAGACACATCATAACCACCAGTGTACGCCAGCAAGATCAGCACCGCCCCAAAAGCAAGGGGCACCGAAACGCCTATCGCAAGCAAGATACAAAGCAGAATGATCGCGATGAGGATTACCATATCAAACCTCAGCCTCGTTAGAGCCATTATGCCGAACTTTTTGCATGGCCTCAGCGTACCCATCGGGCCCAACTCGCAATAGTAGATATACAGCGAGGCCACTGTAGAATGCCATAAACGCAAAACCTATAAAAATGCCAATGCGCGGAATAATAAATGGTATCTTGAGAGCAATAGTAGTTTTCCACCCAGGAAAATCTGAGATCTCGTCAGCAAGCATGAGCCAGGCCCAGTAAACTAGGATCAGCGTTATCGTTAGTTCGATAATCTGTATAATGATTTTACGGAGCCACTGTAAATTTTGATTATCGGTGAATGTGTCCAAAAGATCGGCATTGATCTGTTTATCGTAATAGGTACCCAGTGCGCTGCCCAAAAAAAATATCCAGAAGCAGATGGGCAGGAGCCATTCCTCATAAGCGAAAAGATCACGCTCTAGGATATATCTGAAAAAGACAACGCCAAAAAAAGTAATGGGCAAGATAGGTAAAGAAAAAACAACTAGAGCTGTCTTTACTCGGATCATAGTCCTGACAATTTGACTTAGATTGTCAGGTAGTGCGCTTTCAAGCAAGATCATGTAAGAGCTTTCTCAATCCGGAGAGGAATGCCCTCGGAGTAAGAGCATTCCCATTTTTCAATAAATTGCGAAGGTCGATTTATTCAGCTAGCAAGCGGTCCATAGTTTCCTGTCCAACAACCTCTGCAAGATCCGGCCACACATTAGCCTTGATATGCGCAACCATCGTAGCTCTTTGCTCAGGTGTGTAATCCAGAATTTCATAGCCAGATTCAATCATCTGAGAAATAAAACTATCTGCCCGAGCATGCGATTTTTCAGTAATCGTTGCTGCTGCTTTGGCAGATGCGCCCACGATTACATCACGTTGCGCTTGGTTTAGCTTATCCCACGATTTTTGGCTTGCATAGATTGAAGAGGCTTCAACCGCAGTGTTCACAGGTATGTAATATTTTCCAATGCCCGCAACCGCAAAAGTCGTGTAAGCCCACTCAGGTGTACAGCAAATAGCACCATCAATAACGCCTGATTGCAGGGCCGGAAGCACTTCAGCCCAGTTCATAGTCGTAGTGCGGTACCCAAGGCTCTCTGTAGTTTTCTTCGCAACTTCTGAACTCCATACTCGGATATTCATACCTTTGTCGTCCAGACCCGCATGATCGTTGGGTTTTTTTTCAGCGACTACACCAATTAGCCCCTCAGGGGTGATATTGAGAAAGACTAACCCTAGGTCTGCTAAAATCTCCTTCATGAGTACGTTCAAATTTGAGCTAGGATCTCCATACATGGCTTCCATCTCAGCGAATGTTGTAACAAGTCCTGGCAGATTCAGAATCTCTAACCTCGGGTCAGCCTGAGCATAGACAAAAGCGTGAACCATATCGATGTTACCACGAATAGCATCTTCAATCAGCTCTTCGCCAGAACCCAATTGTGAGGCTGGAAAATACTTAACTTTCAGCCCAACGCCTGCATCTTCAATCTCCTGGACCATATTTTCAATAATTTCGTGACCAAAATGTTTAGCTGGAAAGGTACCTGCAAATTTCAACCTAACCGTGTCGGCGATGGCTGTTGTTGCAAGTAGGCCGGAAAACGCAAGACCTGAAATTATGGTGAATGCATATTTTTTAATTTTCATGATTACACTCCTGTTTTTTGGCAAGTTTAAATAAAACGAATCTTATTGATGTCCGTTATAATAAACATTATGTACTATATATTGATCTATAAAATCGAACTTGTGTCAAGATAATAATGGTCTCAGATGTTAAGGGTTAGGCTTTTACAAAATATGCGTCACTTAGACTACGTAGGGTCCTCTTAGACAGCCAGTGCTTGTCTTGATGAATTTCGAGTATATCTGTACTCAATGATAGTTATGTCACGAGAGAGTTCACACGAATGACAAAAAAAGTTACGCGCGAACGTGGCATCGACAGAGCTATAGATATTCTTGATTGCTTGCATAATCATGGAAGGCCAATGGTCGTCAATGAACTTGCGGCGATTATGGGAGCTCCGCGTTCATCCATATACCTAATGACTAAAATCTTACTCGATCGCTCTATTTTAGATTCTTACAGCGAGGGTCGTGTTTTCCTAGGGCGAAAACTATTTGTATACGGTTCCTCGGTCTCCGAGCAGTACTCATTGATCGAGATTTCCAAGCCATTCATTGATAAACTGGCAAAAACGCTTGGTGAACGGGTGGAACTCAATGCGCTGGCTGACTGGAAACAAAGTATTCTTTACTTTTCGCCTGGAAAGCGTTCATTTTTCAACCATTATAGTCGAAGCGCCATTTGCCCATTGCCACTGACGTCCTCCGGTAGGTTTTTAATCAATGGAATAGAAGAGGAAACAGTGTTCTCAAGTATTCCAGAGAAAGATTATTTCAGAGATGGGGACCGTGTGATGACGTTTGAGCGCTTTATGAAGGAAAGCCGTGAAGCAAACGCACAATGTTACAGTGTCACTTTAGATCTGCTTGAAACGCATTTGGCAGCAATTTCGATGCCAATAACTGATAAGAACGGAAGGGTATTAGCAACGATCGGCACGACATTCCCGACAGCTGAATTTGAACCAAGCAAAGATCGTTTTATCGAAGCCCTGAGACATACTGTAGAGGCGGTTAAAGATAAATTTACAAACTAATATTCTTTTCAAAGACCTCTGCATAATCGAC
>DLZA01000089.1:8048-8326 GCA_003447515.1 Paracoccaceae bacterium | reverse complement strand
CGAGAGGTGGCGGATCTGCTAAATTAGAGGCGTTTTTTCTAAGACCGCATTGTTCGGGTAACCTGCAAGCGAACAAATTTCATCTCCTATGCTCGGGTATGTACCAAAAATTGCGGATTCCGAAACATATAGATGGGTGAAAGAAGCTGGATAGGCTTCTTCACTTCTTCAGTGCGTCCTCTCGTAAATTTTAATGGTCCAGGCCAATCACCTTTTCTAAGAACCCTTGCCAGGTTGTATACGGCTGCTTCACTACGTTTTGCATTTTCACAAAAAAA
>DLZA01000089.1:7111-7651 GCA_003447515.1 Paracoccaceae bacterium | reverse complement strand
CGTAATTTTCGTGACCGACTAGGATGCTTCAATTTGCGTAATGCTTTCGCCTCAATCTGACGAATGCGCTCTCGTGTAACGCTGAATTGCTGTCCAACTTCCTCGAGCGTATGGTCAGTGTTCATACCAATTCCAAAACGCATACGCAGGACCCGTTCTTCGCGCGGAGTGAGAGACGCCAGAACCCGTGTAGTAGTCTCTTTTAGGTTGCCCTGAATTGCACTATCCAGCGGTAAAATTGCGTTTTTGTCCTCGATGAAATCTCCTAGCTGCGAATCTTCTTCGTCGCCAATAGGCGTTTCAAGCGAGATTGGCTCTTTGGCAATTTTCATGACCTTTCGGACCTTGTCCAACGGCATCTGCAGCTTACCCGCTAATTCTTCCGGTGTCGGTTCCCTACCAATTTCGTGCAGCATTTGACGACCTGTGCGGACCAGTTTGTTAATTGTTTCTATCATGTGCACTGGAATGCGGATGGTGCGCGCTTGGTCGGCAATGGAACGCGTTATTGCTTGACGGATCCACCAAGTCGCATAAGTT
>DLZA01000089.1:5335-6718 GCA_003447515.1 Paracoccaceae bacterium | reverse complement strand
ATCAGATCGAGAAATTGAAGGCCACGATTAGTATATTTCTTTGCGATTGATATCACCAAACGTAGGTTAGCTTCGACCATCTCTTTCTTAGCCGAACGGGCTTCTTTTTCGCCTTTTTGTACTTGGTTCACAATGCGACGAAATTCTGTGATATCCACGCCCACATATTGTCCCACTTGCGCCATCTCGGCGCGAATATCTTCGGCTTTGTCTCGGAAGCGTTCGATAAATTGGCTCCAGCCACGGCCAGTCATTTCGGCCACACTATCCAGCCACACTGGATCGAGTTCAGAGCCGCGATAAACGTCGATGAATTCGCGGCGGTTAATACGAGATTGGTCGGCCAACTTAACCATGCCCGAGTCTAGCGACATTATCTTGCGATTGATCCCGTAAAGCTGATCAATCAGCGCTTCAATGCGGTTGTTGTGAAGGTGCAGCGCGTTAACTTGCTCCACCAGCGAGGTGCGCAGCGTTTGGTAGGCTTTCTCTTCATTGTCGGAGTAGCTTTCATCTTCGTTTAGCGTCGCGGAAATCCGCACTTCCTGCATCGCCGCCAATCCTTCGTAGTCTTGCGCGATCTTTTCCAGCGTTTCGAGAACCTGTGGTTTTAGAGCATCTTCCATCGCGGCAAGCGACATGTTTGCCGCTTCATCATCATCATCATCATCATCGTCATCGCTTTCAATAGGGTTGCCGTCGGCGTCCATCGCTTGCGCCTTCTCGACAGCAGGAGCAGCTGCGGCGGATTGGTTCGGATTTAAACCCGAGGTCATACTTTCCTCTTCACCATCTTCCATTGTGTTGCCGAACGTAGTTTCAAGGTCAATCACATCGCGCAGAAGAACATCTTCTTCTAATAATTCCTCGCGCCAGATTGTAATTGCTTGGAATGTCAGAGGACTTTCACAAAGACCCGATATCATAGTATTGCGACCCGCTTCGATGCGCTTGGCAATTGCGATCTCGCCTTCGCGGGATAGCAATTCGACAGAACCCATTTCTCGGAGATACATGCGTACTGGATCGTCTGTACGATCAAGCGTATCTTTTCCAGTCTCTGCAAGCGCAACTTCTTTTGCATTTTGCTCAACTACAGCTATGTCCTTCGATCCGTCATCTTCGACTTCTTCATCTTCGATAATGTTTATGCCCATTTCTGAGAGCATCGACATCACGTCTTCTATTTGTTCAGAAGAAACCTGATCAGGCGGTAGAACTTTATTTAATTCGTCATACGTGATGTAGCCCCGAGCTCGGGCACCAGATATCATTTTTTTGACTGCGGCTTGGCTCATGTCATTCATTGGGCCGTCGGCATCTTGAACATCCGCCTTAACCGCACTGTTATCTTTCGCTGCCATAATTTCCTCCAAGTCGCTT
>DLZA01000089.1:4624-4952 GCA_003447515.1 Paracoccaceae bacterium | reverse complement strand
TGCTTATGGGCGAATCAATAGGACGAGTCACTGATTCGCAACGATGATTCGTAATAGTTTTATGTTTTTTTCTTCACCCAAATTTTATCATCGATCATTTTTTGCAAATTAAGTGACAAATTTTCCCTGTCCTCATGATCGTCACGCTCTGGGTTTACTTCTGCTTTGGTGGCTTTGGCACGTGCTTCTGAGGCTTGTTGAATGCGCCATGTTAAGCCTTCATCTACTAGACCTTCAACTTCTTCCTCTGCATCCCGGAGTTCTGTCTCTGCACCTTTGATAGCCGCATGTTTGAATAACTCTTCCCTCAAAGTCATTGCCACCTGCT
>DLZA01000089.1:0-4250 GCA_003447515.1 Paracoccaceae bacterium | reverse complement strand
CCATTAAATAGGCCAACGGGTTAAAACCCAGGTGTGCCGTCAATGCAGTGACGAGTGGCTCCGACTTATTGTCATCAGGTAACTCCATGTGCAGAGACGCCAAAAGGGCCGAGTGAATTTTAATTAAGTCTGGAGCTACAATGGGGGATTTTTCTAACATTGTTTCAAGTTCAATTGCTTCTGTGGGGTGGCGCATTGCCGCTACTAAAATAAGTGCCTCACGCAATCTCGTGGTATCAGTCATACTCTTTTGCCCCAGCATAGATGTCTTCAACGCACTGGTTGCTGTTTGAGAGGGCTTACTGTGCCAGCCGCTTGACCAACGCGCTCCTCGTTGGCCGTGTTTTGGGGCAAATAGTTCTGCACGCATATCCTTAATTGCGGCCGTGTAGTGATTGCGCAAGGATGAGTCTTTGATTTTTTGTAGTGTTTTTCGAAGGTTGGCATCCAGTGCAGCACGCCGTTCGGGGCTATCAAAGACCTTGCCTTCAACTTCTCGGGCCCACAAGAGCTTGACCATTGGTTGTGCCTGTTCCAATAAATCTTGAATTGCCTGCGGACCAGAAGCTTTCACGACATCATCCGGATCTTGGCCCTCTGGCATAATCACAAAACGCAGTGATTTCCCGGCTTCCATCAATGGTAAGGCTAGATCAATCAAGCGTCGTGCAGCCCGAATTCCTGCTTTGTCTCCATCGAGTGCAATCATGGGTTCAGGCGACATACGCCACAACAATTGAAGCTGATTCTCGGTGATCGCTGTGCCAAGCGGAGCCACCGCGTGATTGAAGCCTGCCTGAGCAAGGGCAATCACATCCATGTAACCTTCAGCAACGATCAAGCTTTGTGCTTTGCCTGCTGCCTCGCGTGCAGGGCCATGGTTGTAGAGGCTACGACCTTTATCAAACAAAGGTGTTTCAGGACTGTTGAGGTATTTTGCCCGCGCATTTGGGTCCATCGCACGCCCACCAAAGGCGATGCAGCGTCCACGCGGATCACGGATCGGAAAGATGATACGTCCACGAAACCGGTCAAAAGGTGTACCACCATCATCCGGCTTGACGCAGAGGCCGGCCTCGTCAAGTTCCTCAACTTTGATTCCTCTGCCTGTTAGGTTTTGGAATAATGCCCCACGCGAATCAGGCGCAAAACCGATTTCAAACTGATCTTGAATAGCGACGGGCATCCGGCGGCGATCAAGATATTCTCGGGCTAGCGCCGCGGCGCTAGTTTTTAATTGCATTCGGTAAAACTGAAGTGCCTGTTCCATTATATCGGCTAGAGCATTCCGTCTGTCAGCCTTTTTTTGGGCAACAGGGTCGCGTTTGGGCACAGGCATTCCAGCCTCACGTGCGAGAATTTCAACAGCCTCCACAAAGCCCACATTTTCGGTTTCGCGGACAAAGGACAACGCGTCACCTTTTGCGTGACATCCAAAGCAATAATAGAATCCTTTTTTGTCATCGACGTGAAAGGAAGCTGTCTTTTCTTGGTGAAAGGGGCATGGCGACCAGTAGTCGCCTTTACCAATATTTGATTTCCGTGTGTCCCAAATGACTTTTCGCCCCACGACCTGTGCGATCGAAAGGCGTGTGCGTAATTCATCAAGGAAACCATCAGGCAGACTCATTGATGTAATATGCGGGGGTTTGCGCGGGTCGGCAAGATGCTGGCATCGATATTAAGAGCAACGAAAAGGTTAGAAGTCACGGTCGGATTTGCAAAGTTTGGTGCAAGTCACCGGTGACGCGATCAAAGATCAGTATCTGGTTTTCCACTGTGACCACAGCATACCAGTTTGGACCTTGTGTGAAGGCGCTGGCCGTCGCGCCGGAGGGTAGTGTGATAATTTCTGGCAGGGGCACAGACGGTTCTAAAGAGAAACGCATGACAAGCACAACGAAGATGGCTAAAAGGCCAAAGATCATGGTGGCCGTTAACAGTGTTACCAGGCGCCGTAGGAACCGTAGATTTGCCGGTTCGTCTATTTGAAAAGTTTTTTGATCCATGCCTGCTATTGAAAATACCCTGATTTTGACCCTCGGCGCTGAACCGCCTGCTCGTCTTGATAAGGCACTAGCTGCGGTTGTACCAGAGGAGGCTAATCTAAGCCGATCTCGTCTCGGGAAGCTTATTGAATCTGGTTCGGTTATGAGGGTGTCGGATGGAATTGTAGTCAAAAAGTTGAAAACACAGGGTTTTGAAGGTGAAGATTGGCGTGTCATCCTCCCTGTTGCTGTGCCGCTTACGGCGGAGCCACAGAATATTCCCGTTGAGATTGTGCATGAAGACGATGATCTCATCGTGGTGAACAAGCCCGCGGGAATGGTCGTTCATCCCGCGCCGGGCTCTGAGGATGGCACATTGGTAAATGCGCTGCTGTTTCATTGTGCCGATACGCTTTCAGGCATCGGTGGAGCAAAGCGACCAGGAATTGTGCACCGGATCGACAAAGATACAAGCGGCCTAATTGTGGTTGCGAAATCTGACGCAGCGCATCATGGACTCGCCGCACAATTTGCAAATCATTCGATAGATCGCACTTATGTCGCTTTTTGTATTACGGCACCCTCCGCTGCGGACCCGCGATTGCGTGGATTATCTGGTGTTACGTTCGAGACGGGTGGTGTTTTGCGGGTTGCTACAAATATTGAGCGTCACAGAACAGATCGAAAACGTATGGCGGTTTCAGCCCATTCAGGACGTCATGCCATTACGCGTGCCCGTGTAATAAAAAACTACGCAGGACGGGCTGCTTGGGTCGAATGCTGGTTGGAAACAGGTCGCACCCATCAGATCCGCTTGCACATGTCCCACATCGGCCATGGGCTCATTGGAGATCCCGTTTATGGCACGCGGCGTAAGGTTAAATTGACGGGTTTGAATACGATCGATGCGAGTGTAATTTCAGAATTTAACAGGCAAGCATTACATGCCGCGCGTCTTGGGTTTGTCCATCCAATTAATGGCAAAAAAGTATACTTTGAAAGTGATTTTCCGCTAGATATGAGGGCGTTAGAGGCATCTTTGCAGAATATGAAAATATAATCTTTTGGATGCCTCACAAAAGATTGTTTTCAAGTTTTTTGAACATAGCTCAAAATATTATAAAAATTGATGCTGCAAATCTTGAAATATTAGTGTAGAGTTCCCACCTCTAAACTGCATAGACGGACAGAAGGAGTCGAATTTATGAGCTACTCAAACCTCCCAGCATTAAGCCCGGAACAGGGTTTGAACCGGTACATGCAAGAGATTCGTAAATTTCCAATGTTGGAGCCTGGCGAAGAATATGTATTGGGCAAGGCATGGGTCGAGCGTGACGATACTGAAGCAGCGCACAAACTTGTGACAAGCCATTTACGCTTGGCGGCTAAAATCGCGATGGGTTATCGAGGCTATGGTTTGCCAATAAATGAGGTGATTTCAGAAGCAAACGTTGGTCTTATGCAAGCCGTAAAACGGTTTGAACCTGAAAAAGGTTTCCGCTTGGCCACTTATGCTATGTGGTGGATCCGTGCCAGTATTCAGGAATACATTTTACGTAGTTGGTCGCTTGTAAAAATGGGGACTACATCGTCGCAAAAAAAATTGTTCTTCAATCTGCGTAAAGCCAAAAATCGGATTGGCGCGATGGAAGAAGGCGACCTGCGCCCCGAAAACCTGAAACGCATTGCAAGTGATCTGAACGTGACCGAGGAAGATGTAACTTCCATGAACCGCCGGATGTCCGGTGGCGATGCTTCGCTGAACGCTCGTGTGGGTGGCGACGATACAATTGATTCTGCAGAATGGCAGGATTGGCTCGAAGACGAAAGCGCGGATCAAGCAACTCAATATGAGGAAAACGATGAGTTAAAAGCCCGTCGTGCGCTAATGATTGACGCTATGGATGTACTAAATGCCCGTGAGAAGGACATACTCACCAAACGCAGATTGCAGGACAAGTCAGTGACGCTTGAGGCTTTAAGCAGTCAGTACAATGTTAGTCGTGAGCGCATTCGGCAGATTGAAGTGCGCGCCTTCGAAAAGCTTCAAAAGAAAATGCGTGATCTAGCCTTTAAAGACGGGTTGCTTCCTGCACTTTAAAAATCGGAGATTAATGTTCTCGGAGGTATTGGATTTCGATGGTCTTGTTTGCGAATAAATTGAAGTCTTGATCTAAGACGCACCCGTTTTCAAGAGCATGGATACGTCTTTATTTGAAAATGTTCACCACATTGGCAGGTATAGAAAAAAATCTACGTTTG
>DLZA01000294.1:6561-7537 GCA_003447515.1 Paracoccaceae bacterium | reverse complement strand
GTGGCGGCCTTCGTATCGTTGCTCAGAAACGCATCCAACTTTCTCTCGCACAAGCGCAAACTTTTTACGCTGTGCACAAAGAGCGTCCATTCTATGATGAGCTATGCGAATTCATGATTTCCGAACCGATCGTTGTTCAAGTCCTTGAAGGTGAAAATGCCATCATCCGCAATCGCGAAATAATGGGAGCAACAAACCCAGTTGATGCGGATGAAGGCACAATTCGCAAAACACACGCGCTGTCTTTGGGTGAAAACTCTATTCACGGTTCCGACGCTCCAGAAACAGCTGCTCAAGAAATTGCATATTTTTTTAGCGGTTTGGAACTCGTTGGATAAGCCAACTATATTTGTTAGGGAAAGGGGCTTTTGTGGCCCCTTTTTCATGTCTCGGATTTAGTAGGATAAAGTGCGCCCTTTTTCTTTCACGTATGATTGTTAAAGCCGCTCCCGCAGGGTGGTAACCAATGCGTAATGGCCGATTAAACATGATTTTTGCGGATCTTTAGTGTGTAAAAAAATATCTAACCCAGCTCCGGCTCACGTAACTTTTCCTCTAACATGATCTATGCGCCGGCCCAAATGTCAGCAAAGTGGGGCTGGTTTTTTAATTTGTTGCTCCCGTTCTCGTTGATCGTTTTTTTACAAAATTCCGCAACACTTGTGGATAAAGCTGATGCTCTTTTTTTAGCACTCGTGCTGCTAACGTATCCGCCGTATCGCCATCAAGTATTGGTACCCGTGTTTGCCCAAGAAGGGGTCCATTATCCAGCTCTGCCGTCACTAAGTGCACCGAAACACCAGCCTCTGTATCGCCCGCATCCAGTGCTCTTTGGTGCGTGTGCAATCCTTTGTATTTCGGTAGCAATGAAGGGTGAATATTCAATATTTGGCCCTTCCACCGATCTGTAAAATCGCGTGTTAAAACACACATGAAGCCCGCTAAACATATAACATCAGGAAAATATTCTGCTAAT
>DLZA01000294.1:6047-6170 GCA_003447515.1 Paracoccaceae bacterium | reverse complement strand
TGTTGGTATGCCCTCCGCCTGTGCCTTTGCCAGTCCACTGGCTTGTTTCGAGTTTGCCAAAACTAGCACTGGTTCCGCATCAATCTCGCCTGCCCGCATTGCTTTGACCAAAGACATCATATT
>DLZA01000294.1:4107-5638 GCA_003447515.1 Paracoccaceae bacterium | reverse complement strand
ACGCGAAGCGCATCAATACCTTCTGCAGACAACACCGCCATTATATCGTCGACGCCCTTGCGGTCTACAATTGCGATCATGCCAATACCGCAGTTAAACGTTTTCAAAGCCTCTACTTGATCCAGTCCCGCGCCTCTGATCAGCCAATCGAACACAGGCAAACGTTCCCAAGCGCCCAGATCAATCTTGGCCCCCAAGCCCTTGGGCAGCGCGCGCGGCAAGTTTTCTGTCAAACCTCCACCAGTAATATGTGCCAAGCCGTGCAATGAACCTTCCCTCAAAGCTTTCAATGCAGGGCGTACATAAATTCGCGTAGGCTCTAATAACACCCCTCCCAACGTCCCCGCACCAAAAGGACAGGGGTCATCCCAATCCAAGCCAGATTTTTTTACGATTTTGCGCACAAGCGAATAGCCGTTTGAATGCACACCAGACGAAGGCATGCTAATTAAAACATCGCCTTCAGATACACTCATAGGCAACATCGCACCCCTTTCCATGGCTCCAACCGCAAAGCCTGCTAGATCGAAATCATCTGCTTCGTACATTCCTGGCATCTCGGCGGTTTCACCACCGATCAATGCCGTATCGGCCTGACGGCATCCTTCTGCAATACCTTCAATAATGCGCGCCGCACTGTTTACGTTTAGCCTTCCAGTTGCAAAATAATCCAGAAAGAAGAGAGGTTTGGCGCCTTGACAGATCAAATCATTCACGCACATTGCCACTAAATCAACTCCGACTGTGGCCACATGGCCCGTGTCAATTGCAATGCGTAGTTTGGTTCCAACTCCGTCTGTGGCGGACACCAAAACGGGGTCTTCGAAACCTGCTGCTTTTAAATCGAACATGGCGCCAAAACCGCCTAAGCCATCCATTACGCCCGGCCGCTTTGTACTGGCCGCTGCGGGTTTGATTATGTCTACCAAAGTATTGCCTGCATCGATATCAACCCCGGCATCCGCGTAGGTCAGACCCGATTTGTGATTGCTCATATCTAACTCCAGAATCTACTGAACATCACCTACCTATTGTGCTCCCTAATAGCCACCCTAGTCTTGCAAAATGATAAAAGATCGCCTTCTGCTAGGTATCGCCATCATGTTAGGATTTTGTATCCTTGCCCCGATGGCTGATGTCATTGCAAAAATGCTCGGTGGCTCTATCCCACTGATACAGTTGTTGTTTGTTCGCTTCATTGCGCAGATGGTGATACTTTGGCCGATCCTTTGGAGCACAAAACTGCCCGTAATAATTCCGCCGCGCTTCTTTTGGCTGATGGTCTTGCACACGCTGCGATACCTTCCAATGGCTGACGCCATAGCAATCGCCTTTTTGCCTGTGTTATTGAGCTCATCAGCACACTTCTCGTGATCCAGCCAAGTTTTGTCGATGTGGGAGCACTCGCGCTGCTTCCCCTCTTCGTTGCCGTGGCTTTCGCACTACTTATGTAAGGCACACGAAAAAATGACCAAATAAGTTGATGCTATAAATCTGCAGGCCCAATCAGGTTTATCGCTACGGTTCTGCT
>DLZA01000294.1:3313-3737 GCA_003447515.1 Paracoccaceae bacterium | reverse complement strand
TTTCACTCCAACTCGAACTGAATGGTTTTGGCTAGCAGCAATTGGCATCCTTCGGCACGGTGGCGTACTTATTAATAACACGGTTACTTTGTTTCGCACCATCAACAATGCTTGCTCCGGTGCAATACTTGGAGATACCCATCGCTAAGATTATTGGTCTCGTTATTTTTATAGATTTCCCCAAAGGCTACGCCGCGTTGGGAATTACGGTTACGATTGGGGCAGCGCTATCCATTATTTTTCGCGAAAAACGGCTTAGCTACCAAATCACTTGACGCCCCAATATCCCACAGGTAGTTGTCTGTTAATGATCTGGGGGCCTGTAGCTCAGTTGGTTAGAGCAGAGCGCTCATAACGCTTTGGTCGCAGGTTCGAGTCCTGCCGGGCCTACCAACAGGTCGTTCTTAGTTTTAAAGTTGCTGCG
>DLZA01000294.1:0-2919 GCA_003447515.1 Paracoccaceae bacterium | reverse complement strand
TTAAGCTTCCAACTCTAACCAGATTGGCACGTGATCGCTTGGCTTTTCACGCCCGCGGACGTTTCGATCAATCTGGCAATCAACCAGAAGGTCCGCGCACTGCGGCGTAAGCAAAAAGTGATCAATTCGTATGCCGTTGTTCTTGTTCCAAGCGCCTGCTTGATAGTCCCAAAACGTATAATTCATCGGCATTCGGTTGCATGCCCGAAACGCGTCTGTAAATCCAAGATTTTTTACTCGCTCAAATGCCCGCCGACTTTTTGGCAAAAACAGCGCATCATTGAGCCATGGTGTCACATCCCAACAATCTTCAGCTTGCGGGATCACGTTGTAATCTCCGGCCATCAGTGCCGGCTCCTCTAATGTCATTAACTTTTGAGCGTGGGTGTGCATCCGCTCCATCCAACTCAGCTTGTAGTCATATTTTGGTCCAGGTGCAGGGTTCCCATTTGGTAAATACAAACCACAGACTCGAACGGCTTCTTTGTCTCCAATCACAGTTGCTTCAATCCAACGTGCCTGTGTGTCTTCGTCATCTCCCGGCAATTGGCGCGAGACATCCTCAAGCGGAAGCTTGGATAAAATTGCAACTCCATTGAAAGATTTTTGCCCATGGGTTTCAATACGGTAACCCAAGTCCTTAATCGGTTCACGTGGGAAGTTTTCATCCACAGATTTAACCTCTTGAAGGAGTACAACATCAGGCTTGCTCTCTTCCAGCCAAGCGAGCAAAGCGGGAAGCCGAGCCTTGATTCCGTTTATGTTAAATGACGCGATTTTCATTAACCCTAAGTAGGCCGACCAGGCGTACTACGCAATACCTGCGAGCCTTTTGATGGTTAGCCACCCATTAATTTTTTCAGCTAGACATCCAAAGGGACCAACCAGTTGAAGTATTAGATAAAAAAATCACATGCTGAACGACGTTCCACACCCACAAGAACTCGTTGCATTTGGGTTCTCAATCACAAATCTGGCCCCTATCAGTTCTTCGGTGTAATCAATTACAGCATCAGCCAAGAATGGTAAAGACACGCTGTCCACCAGTACTTTCTGCCCATTTTTCTCCAAAACTAGATCATCTGTGGCTACACCGTCTTCCAGTTTGATTTCATACTGAAACCCAGAACAACCGCCACCCTCGACAGCCACACGCAAGCATTGGGCTCTCTCTGCTGCATCGTTTATCGCCGCTAATTGTGCAAAGGCGCGATCCGTAACCCTCGGGGGGATCGATAAGTCCATCTTTAATTACTCAATTCTGTCGGATATCATCGCCCTTAGCATAGGCTGGCAAAAAGACAGCATCAAGTCATAAGGCAACAAAACAATGATAGCACGCTATGCAAGCGATCCCGCATACACCCGAGGCCGTTTGGTGGGTGAGAACCATTCGGCTCACCGCTCTGCTTTTCAACGAGATCGTGACCGTATTATCCATTCTACTGCCTTTCGACGTCTTAAGCACAAAACGCAAGTGTTTGTAGAACACGAAGCCGACCATTTCCGTACCCGACTGACACATAGCATTGAGGTTAGCCAAGTGGCTCGGACTATTGCAGGTGTACTTAATCTCAACGTTGAACTGACAGAAGCCATCGCACTTGCCCATGACCTCGGTCATACCCCTTTTGGTCACGCGGGCGAGGATGCTCTTGATGAATGTATGGCCCCTTTTGGTGGGTTCGATCATAATGCTCAAGCCATTAAGATCGTCACAGATTTGGAGCGCCACTATGCCGATTTTAACGGTCTGAACTTGACGTGGGACTGCCTAGAAGGCATCGCAAAACACAATGGTCCTATCCGAGGTGAGATTCCTTTTGCGCTGGCAGAATTTAATTCGAAATGCGATCTTGAACTTCATACTTACGCCAGCGCCGAAGCGCAGGTTGCAGCCATTTCGGACGACATCGCCTACAATAGCCATGACCTTGATGACGGTCTTCGCGCCGGCCTGTTCTCCATCGAAGATATTCTACAATTACCTTTGATTGGTGATGCGTTCGCTGAGGTAGATAAGAAATACCCAAATCTAGCACAAAACCGCCGTCGGCATGAGGCGCTCCGCCGCGTGTTCAGTGTTTTAGTCGATGATGTACTTTGTCAGTCCATTACTTGGCTGGATAATTCGAATGCCTCTACGGCTGCTGACATTCGCATCCTCGGTCGCCCAGTCATTACATTCTCCAATGAAGTCCTTGCAGGCCTAAACTCCATTCGTAAATTTCTTTATACTAATATGTACCGCGCGCCATCGGTTATGACTGTGCGCGAGGAAATGACGGATATCCTCCGATCGCTGTTTAACCGCTTCATGACTAACCCCGATCAATTGCCAGAGGGTTGGAATGCGAGCAAAGACGACCTCACCCGTGCAAGGCTTGTGGCGGACTATGTATCGGGTATGACAGATAGATACGCCTTGAAATTGCATTATGGCAGCTAGCGTGAGTTGACCCAACGTTCCTACGTGTTAAACCGCATTTGAACGTAGGAACAAAAAATATGAACCTCTTTGCCGACCTTCGCACCCTTGTGCTCGATAGCTTGATCGAGCTCCAATCCTCAGGTGCGCTGCCTGCTGACCTGGATTTCACTAATGTTGCTGTAGAACCTCCTCGCGACGCATTGCATGGCGATATGTCGACAAACGCAGCTATGGTGCTGGCCAAAGCCGCTAGATCTAATCCGCGTGCCATTGCTGAGGCACTCGCTGGAAAACTCATTGCCGACGATAGAGTGCAAATTGCCAATGTAGCTGGTCCAGGCTTCCTAAACCTAAGGCTTGACCCATCTTGTTGGACAGCAATCATTCCCGCTGCCTTGCGTGCCGGTACAGATTTTGGCCGTTCCACTATGGGGCAGGGCAAAAAAATTAACGTGGAGTACGTCTCAGCAAATCCTACAGGTCCCTTA
>DLZA01000028.1 GCA_003447515.1 Paracoccaceae bacterium | reverse complement strand
AACTGTTGCTCATGACAGTCATCATATGATTGCGGTTGGAACATCATGTGCCGATATGGCGCTTGCGGCAAATCGGCTTGGAGAGGTTGGCGGTGGAGTAACCGTATTCAAGGATGGGCAAGAACTTGCCCTGATAGAATTGCCTATTGGAGGCTTGATGTCAGATCAACCTGCAGCAGAAGTTGCGGTTTGTGCTGCAAAGATGATAGAAGCTATGGTTGCCTGTGGGTGCAATCTTAATAATGCATATATGCAGCATTCTTTGCTCGCTCTTGTCGTTATCCCCGAATTACGAATTAGTGATTTGGGGCTAGTTGATGTCAATAAGTTTGAACTTACTAGTGTACTGGTAGATTGATTTATTAATTAAATCTATTCACATTTAACATTTTTGTATTTTGGACGCTTTTGGTGCCATGCAAGTTATATGATTTCAGTATAAAGTGTTTGAAATTGCAATAATTCTTTGGGGATGCATTCAATGCCCAGGCCTGGCTTCTCAGAGCAAAGCCAGGAGCCATTAAATATTGGTTCGCCACCATCAAAAAATGCTGATCGGAGTGGATTATCGTTCACATCAACTTCAAGAAAACCGTTACCACCAACACCAGCCAACAGCTCTGCTGATGCGGCCAGTCCAATTCCTGCGCCAAGAAAATGTGGGAAATAGCTTCGGTTATTCGCAAGTGCATTACGAGCAACAGCTAAATTACCTGTAACTCCACCCCATTTAGCAACATCTGGTTGAATGACAGAGAGATTGCCAGACTCAATTGCTCGATTAAAGTCTGCCTCGCCGATTATGTTTTCGCCGCCAGCAAGTGGAATAGTTGTGTGGTCAGCTAAGTCCATCCATTTAGTGTCTTCCTTATAAACAGGTAGGGGTTCTTCAAGCCACTGTAATGGAAGTCCTGATATTCCGCTGAGAAATTCTTTTGCTTGCTCTAAAGACCATGCTTGGTTTGCATCACAAGCGATCAATTCATTTTTTAATAACTCGCTTTGTATTCTGTGCACTGCAGCAATATCTGTTGACATGTCGAAGCCCACCTTGAGTTTGAAGCGTTTGTGTCCTTTTGCGCGAGCGGTTGGCATTAGATCTTCTGCTGCCGAAATTTGGATGCCGCTTGCATAGGCTGGGACTAAATCTGGTGAGTTTGGGCGAATTAGTCTGCGTAGTGGTAATCCTTGACGTCGAGCAGTCAAATCCCACATGGCTATATCGAGTCCTGCAACAACCTGTGCGAATGGTCCTATTTCTCCACATTGCACAGCCCTTATTCGTGTTTTAGCATCTAATTTATAGAAAAATTCATTAGGAGATGAGATCTGCTTGCCTAGGACTAGATGTGCAATATCCATTTCGAGTAGGCGCACACGGTGTTCCGCACCAGCTGCAGGCCAATTTGCCCAGATTTCACCCCATCCAAATGCACCGTTATTATCTTCTATGCGGACTATTACTGCTGGTCTGTCGTGCATAATGCCAAAAGATGTCGCAACGGGTTTTTTTGTGGGGGAGCGAAAGGCCCAAGCTTCGATACGAGTTATATTTGTCATGCAAGCAAGTCCATCTCTAGGCTTACAAAGTCGCTTCGATAGATCACGTCAGCAAGATAAATTACTTGATCTTCAGTGTCGCAAATCACACGCTGTACTTCGGCTACTGAATCACCCACAGCTAGCTTCAAAAGCCTCGCTGTGTTATAATCACACTTTCCAATAATTAGGGACTGACGGGCATGGGCTAAATCGATATCGCAGGAATCAAGAAGCACTGGTAAGGCAAGCTGGGTTCTAAATTCATCCTCATGGCGTTTAAAAAGTTGTTTCTCAAAATATATTGAGATAACGCAATAGACTTCACCATTACGTGAATGAGTGCGTTTTAAGAGGTGATAACCATCCTTAGATAAGTTTCCAATTAACGGTTTGCCTGGAATGTTTGCAAGACGATCTTCTAAAAGTTTCAGTGTAGGTTTGTCCCCACGATAAAGGTCAGTCAAAGTGGAAAGATGGGTACCAAGAACGAGCCGGTCACGTACTGGAGGTTTTGGTAGCACAGATGTTCCGTGTCCACGACGTGCTTTTAGTAAGCCTTCTTCATCTAAAATTTTTACAGCTTGCCGCACAGTGATCTTTGCAACTGAATACTTTGCTGAAAGTTCTGAAACTGTTGGTAAAAAATCACCTTCCAGCCAAACGCCACGGTCTAGATCTTGACGCAAAATCTCTGCGATTTGAAGGTAGAGTGGGGATCGGCTTTGCCGAAGAGTGTCAGTCATTGGTAATATTTCCAGAATAATCTTAAAGTTCTATATATAGAACTTTATATTGCACTTCCACAGTAAACCAATTAATTCCTATAATAGAACTAACTTGGGCGAATTCGTGACTGGTTTTGACTATATTATTATTGGATCAGGTACAGCGGGAGCAACACTAGCCGCTCGATTATCTGAAGATAATACTGCGCGCGTTTTAGTTCTTGAGGGGGGTGGAAGAGATCGTGGGTTCTGGTTAAAAATGCCAGTTGGCTATTACAAAACTATATATGATTCACGTGTTTCACACCTCTACCATGGTGATCCAGACCCTGGCATTGCAGGGCGTCGAATGGATTGTCCTCGAGGCCGTGTTGTAGGTGGATCGAGTTCAATTAATGGATTAATATATATCCGTGGGCAACATGAAGATTTTGACGATTGGGCTGCGCTTGGTGCTAAGGGTTGGGCGTTCAAGGATGTGTTGCCACATTTTCGTGCAATTGAGACTTATGATGGCCCACCGTCGCAGATGAGAGGTGCTCATGGTCCATTACATATTTCGGATCTGCGCCATAATAATCCTGCCTGTGATGATTGGCTTCAAGCAGCCAAAGGTTATGGATTGCCCCAAAATAATGATTTTAATGGTGAAACTGCTTACGGTGTTGGTCGGTATCAGCTAACCCTGCGGGGGCGTTTACGTGATAGCGCAGCAACTGCTTATCTACATCCAGCTCTACGACGTAATAACCTAAAACTAGAAACCCAAGCACATGTCACCAAAATTTTATTTGATGGGCATCGGGCATCAGGTGTGCAGTATTATCAAGGTGGTCAGACTCACGAGGTTCATGCTGATTGTGAAGTAATTCTGTGTGGTGGTTCCGTTCAATCTCCTCAGCTACTACAACTGTCCGGGATTGGGCCTGCTAGACATCTCCAAAAACATAATATTTCAGTGCGCCATGACGCATCTGAAGTAGGTGAAAACTTGCAGGACCATCTACAGATGCGCACTATCGTTGAGATGGATTCTCGTGGTGCTTCGTTAAACGATCATATTCGCAATCCATTCAGTTTAGCAAAGATGGGATTAGAATGGATGCTCAAAGCAAGCGGTCCACTGACTGTGGGTGCCGGGCAGGTGGGCGGTGCAGCCTGCACTAAATACGCAGTAGATGAGCGACCTGATTTACAACTTTTTGTTATGCCGCTGTCTGTTGATAAACCTGGTAAACCGCTACACAAGTATTCTGGCTTCACAACATCCTTTTGGCAATGTCATCCTGAAAGCCGTGGTTCAATAAAGATCACTTCAAATGATCCATTTTCTGACCCACAAATATGTACCAATTACCTTTCTGCAGATAAGGATAAAAAAGTCATAGTTGAGGGAGTAAAATTGGTACGTGAACTATACAATCGCCCAGAG
>DLZA01000144.1 GCA_003447515.1 Paracoccaceae bacterium | reverse complement strand
TAAAACAGTATCAATTAAGAACATCATCAAAGGGCTTAAGCCTCTGATAAGTCGACATATTTTAAAGAACTGAACCGCCACTTAGGTCATAAAAATCTATAACTGACGCATGTAATCCAAAGACCATGTCAAAAGATTGTCACTCGTCCACTGAAATGCCCACTTCATCTTCCAACGCCGCAATCTCACGTCGCAGCGCATCATATTCGTTCCGCTTGCGTTTCAGGAAATTGGCCGTCAATACGCCTTTTTCACGAATGCCACGGGGGGTCAGAATATAGGCATAGCGGCCTTTGTGAGTGGACGCTGTAAAATTGCCAAGTTTTAACAAACCCTTTTCAACCAACGCAGACAGGCAATAGAAAGCGGCCCCGTTTGAAATCCCCACCGCGTTGGCAATGTCACGCGTGCTCATCTGTGGGTTATCAGTCAGCAAACGTAAAACTCGAAACCGAATGTCTTCTTGCTGTTCTTCACGCCGGCTTGCCATCAAGCACAGCCTGCCACGGCTACCGCACGAAGCTTGGCTTCGATATCAACTGCTTGGTTGATTACAGGGAAAATGAAACTATAGTATCGCATAAATGCTCTACTTTGAGCAGTAACTATTCTAAAGTATATATTCAACAAGTTTATTGACTGAAGCCATAAATTTACGACAAGTTCACCTTACCTATCCTCGTAAATAACTGATTTATATGAAAAGTTTTACACTCCATACCATATCTCTGTATCTCGAATCCACGGCTACAGCCCCCATAACCAAACTCAAATGCCTCATTCTCCCCAAATGCGATCCAAATTTTAATTTCAAATATATTCCAAGGATTTCTCTCATGGCACCAGAACTGTCTCAAAACTGGTATCTATTGCAGGTTAAACCCAATCAACACAAAATCGCCAACCGGAACTTGAAACGGCAGGGCTTTGCAACGTTTTCACCGCTTCTGGAGACGACCCGCAGAACCGCCAACCGATTTGTCAATAAACCAGGCCTGCTCTTTCCGGGATACATGTTTGTCGGTTTTGATCCTAAAACCGGACCTTGGCGCAAAATAAACTGTACAATAGGAGTGAGCCGCCTCGTAAGTTTTGGCAACACCCTGCATCCTTTGCCCTTCGATCTAATCTATGGCCTCATGCAGCGATGTGACCCAAAGGGAAATTTACTGCCGCCAAAACAGCTGCAACCGGGCGAGCAAGTCGAGATCACCAGCGGTCCCTTCACCAAATTCGTCGCCACAGTTGAAAAGATTGCCACCACGCAACGGGTCTGGGTCTTACTTGACTACATGGGGCAAAAGACGCGTATTCAATTTGATACAGGCAACCTGGCGAAAGCCCCCTAACCCGCGCGCGCTCACGATTTAACAGAGTATTTCCTTGATCTTTTTGTCCGCTTAGTCCACGCCAGACTACCTGAATAACAACACATCCGTCTTATAACGTGCCTTGAAGGTTGAGCCTTTTCTAATGAAACTTCCAATACTGTGTATCAAGAATGGTGATCTCTATTTGACGATAATCATGGGTATCATTATCGCTTTCGCAACACTTACACCTGTCGAAAAACTGCCCGAAACCCCCGGGACTGATAAATTGCACCACCTACTTGCATTTTCAGTATTTGTTCTTCCCGTCAGTTTAATGCGTCCCAATCGAGGCAGGGTTATATTCTTAACGGCCTTGATCCTAGGAGGGGCGATTGAACTTATCCAACCCTATATGAACCGCAGTGGTGAGATGGCAGATTTTTGGGCAGATGCCATAGGTGCCGGCCTTGGTATCCTCTTAGGAAAGCGTATCGGACAGATAGCAAACAGTAGGTAGTATAGGCAGTTTGCGAATTTTGATACTGCAAAGTTCTAAAGGTATTCTAGCTTTGACATGAAATGCCGTTAATTCGCTGATACTGCCAATAGCATTCAAATTGCGGCTTTATGATCCATAGCAGACGCAACCCGGAGGGTTGGCCCCGACTGCAAGAAATTCAATAAACAATTGTTCGATCATTGATATCCCGGCCACTCGTGCAAACATGCCTACCCCTGATCAGAGCCCCAGACGTATTGCTCGAATTTCAAGGCTACCGAATATTTGTAAACCTTAGTGGGCTTGCCACTAATAAAAACGCCGTATAACGCGTTGGCTATTACATGGTACGAAGAAGCAGGCGTGATACTGTTATCAAAGAAAGACCTGCGACACCCTATTTCAGTCTTACCCCAAGATGCGTTTTACAAATGCTTCGCTAACCGGGTTTTATGCAGGCTGTTCCCACTGATTACAGACATGTTCTATTCATGAAACGTGCAATTTCAGCACTGTTGGCTGCTCGGCCAGGGCAGCGGCACTTAACCTTTTATCAACTCAAAAATTCGGTTTTTGCAACGCTTAGTGGAGTTGTCACCTTTAAGGAATACAAAATGATTTGCCGTAAAATCTTATTTTTGAAACCATTCATGTGTTTGAAAATCATCGAAGTGTCCACCAGAATTCACCAGTACATACCACACGTAAATTTTTGACTTAAGTATAT
This sequence comes from Paracoccaceae bacterium, assembly GCA_003447515.1. GTDB lineage: Bacteria > Pseudomonadota > Alphaproteobacteria > Rhodobacterales > Rhodobacteraceae > Amylibacter. The sequence continues at coordinate 1,148 of DLZA01000144.1, read as the reverse complement.
TTACATATACTTATTAATATATTATTGCTTGAGGTAATATTGATTAAAAAATTTAGGGTATTTAGATGAATAAAGCCACCTACATTACCGGCATAATTGTCGCCGCAGTTCTTGGGTCCTATTTCGGATTAATTGGCGCTCTCGCATTAGACTGGATATTGCCGTATAACATACACTCAACAAATCCCTTTAATGGTTTGAGAAAGTTTGCCCCTAACTTATTGTTTTCAGCGGCCGGTGCGTGGGTCGGAATTGCTTTTTACAAGACCGCTTGTAAATCCTAACATACGCCTCTCACGATCACTCGTATGACCGTCAGATACGGCTGTTAAAGGCAAGCTGCACGGGACACACAAAGAAAAGCCTAAAAACGGCAAGATCAGTGATCAAGGCCGCGCCCCGAACCGGTGACTACCAAGTTGAGCATACAGGCCTGCGCAAGCATATCGGCAAAAATACGCCCTAGATAGTGCGTGTTTTCCTCCCTTTAGATAAAAATTAGAAAGCACGATAAGTTTAAAGTTTCCTTTGCCATATAGCTCCATCCTGCCATCGCCGTTGAAGCCAATAGTTCTCAAATTTGGGAAAATGCGGTTTTGAAAAAACTGAACCTATGTTGAACGAGAAGCTCAAAGCGAAGCAGCAAACTGAAAGACCGCCGTCACTTCGTACCAACATGGGGCCCACAGAATTGGACAGTGGCTCAAATCCATCCGGATCAGCCCATCGTTAGATGCCAAGCTCTTCTGACTTATCGGCAGGGCGAATCCTGTCATTACGTCAGGTATTCAGGCGCCAAAGAATGCTCACAATGAAATTGAATACAAAATTGAAATTAACAAGTATTTTTACAAAGTGGATTTTAAATGAAAAAATTATTTATAACGTTATTTCTAAACGCCATGGCTTTTTTTGTATTTCTTAGTTTCGGCCTCGCGCAGCCAGAATGCGATCCGGCGGCAGAATTTTGGGACCACTGCATAGGAAGCCATACCTATGTCGATGGCAGCAAATATTCCGGCGAATGGATGGCAAACAAGCGGCACGGTGAGGGCATATATATTTATGCAACCGGTAACAAATACGCTGGGCAATTTAAAGCTGACATGAGGCACGGGCTCGGTACTTTCATGTGGGCCGACGGTGAA
>DLZA01000323.1:15966-19298 GCA_003447515.1 Paracoccaceae bacterium | reverse complement strand
AGAAACTTGGTGTTACAGCATGATTGCTGAAACCATTCTACCATAGTCTGGTTCTTTGCGATGCGTTGTTCTGCGGTAAGAGTAAAACCGGTTTTCATCCGCGTAAGTACAATGACCGACCCAGTTTGCTCGAGAGATGTCTGCGGAGTGTAATTGCTGCAAGCAAAAGCCGGGCAAGTCGAACAAGTAGCGATCGCCTAATCTTTTGATGAAGAAACGCGAGTAATCTTTATCTTCTTTCGTGAATCTTTTAAGAAATTCTGGCCCAACTTCGTAATTAGCTTGAGAAATGCAGGGGCCGATAACCGCAGTAATATTTTCGCGTACAGACCCCAATCTAACCATTCCCGAGATGGTGGATTGCATAATCCCGCCCAGTGCACCTTTCCAGCCTGCGTGCGCTGCTCCAATAACACCTGCAATTTCGTCTGCAAACAAGATTGGTGCACAGTCAGCTGTTAGCACGGTGAGTGCAAGGCCTGCTTGATTGGTAACCAGCGCGTCTGCTTTTGGTCGTTCACCAATTGTATCTACTGTTGCGATATGCACATTTGGTGAGTGGATTTGATGTACTCCGCGAAGAGCTTCAAGCTTGATACCAAGGTGTTCTGCCACGAGGCTGCGGTTGTGACGCACATTAGCCGGATCATCATTAGAGCCTAGACCTGCGTTCAGCTCGGCATAAATCCCTTTCGAACGTCCGCCCGCGCGACAGAAATACCCGTGTTTAGGCTTCAGATTGGACGAGGTTATTACATCGAGGATCATTGTGGAAAACCTGCGGGTATTGGTGCGTCGATTGGCGTGATAGCGAATGCTTTGAAGAGTTGACCCATTTCGTTAGGATGCGTCAAGCGGCGGTGGGCTGCTACATGTGCTTCGAGTGCCGTTGCTGAGAGGTTTTGGGCCAATTGCTGCGCGCGTTGTGTGATACCGAGCCGTTCCAGAAACGCGCCTTGCGGGTGTGGGCCGGTGATCTGCACCCCTGTCACCGCGTCTCTTAACGCTGCAAAATTTACATGTGCAGTTAGGTCGGACGCACCCACATCGTGCAATGGGTCGACTTTTTTATGCCGCTGCATGGCCTGTAGCGTATCCCCGCCACCTAAACCGCCATAATCAAAAATTAACGCACACCCACCATTTTGTGCAATAATTTTTGCAATATCTTGCGCAATGGCGTTTGCGGCTGGGGACAGCTCAATTATTGTCCCAGTCGGGGCATTTGGTAGTTCCGACCCTACTGCACCGGCAGGGCGTCGGGCAAAGGTGAGCATGTCGTCCTTGACCGCAATGATGGTTTCATCCCAGCCGCCCTCGCGAGCGACATATTGGTTAATAGGTAAGCAATCATAGAATTCGTTTGCGATTAAGAACAGAGGTAAGTCAGGAAGCTCTGACGTGTCTCTTACCCAAATGGGGTCGGTTAGACGGCTGGCTTGCTCCAATTTTAGGTTCGTGTTGACCTCACATAGGTGCAGTTGCATGCCGTCGTGAAAACCTTCAACTGATTTGGTGACTCGGAGAATATCAGACATTAACTGGCCTGATCCTGGGCCAAGCTCGGCGAGGCAAAATGGGGCAGGGGCGCCTTGATCAAGCCAAGCCTGTGCAAGCGATAAGCCGATCAACTCGCCAAACATTTGGCTGATTTCAGGTGCCGTAGTAAAATCACCCTGTGCGCCTAAGGGGTTACCATTAGTGTAATAACCATGTTGAGGATGATAAAGGCACTGGGCCATAAATTCTGACACTGTCATGGGCCCCAGGCGTGCAATTTGGCGCAGGAGAATATTTTTCAACGTGGTCATTTGTGGCGGGCGTAAAACAGAAACGTCAGTCCAAGTGCGATCATTGGCAGTGACAGCAGTTGGCCCATAGTGAAACCGATGCTCTCAGCACTTTCACCGAGTCGCAGGACGTGGCCCCACGGATTAGTCAGGCTAGTGAATTGTGCGTCACCTTGTCGGAAGAATTCAACGATAAAGCGTGCTGCGCCATAGCCGATAAAGAAAATCCCTGCTAAAGCACCTGGATTTTTAAGCCAACCCCGACGGAAGGCAAGATAGCTGATAACGACGAAAAGAACAACGCCTTCTAGGATCGCTTCATAGATTTGTGAGGGGTGACGGGCGCAAGTAAGTTCAAGCCACGTGAGTGGGCAATCAGGCGTGTTAGGGAAGACAACGCCCCAAGCTTTGGTGGTGGGTCTACCCCATAACTCCGCGTTGATGAAGTTTGCTAGTCGCCCCAGGCCAAGGCCGATTGGGGCGCCCAAAGCCAGTACGTCTGAGAACGGCAGTATCGGAATTGTATACTTTTGAGCGAAGAGAATAGTAACTACCGTAATGCCAAGAATACCACCGTGGAAAGACATGCCGCCCTCCCAAACCTTATAAATCATTGTCGGCTCTTCAAGCCACGCGCCTTGAGAATAGAAAAAAACCCAACCTAGCCGACCGCCCAAAATGACGCCAATGATCGCCCATGTCAGAAAGTCCTCTATATTTTTTTGGGTCATAGGTGCAGTGCCATCAGCCCAAAGCTGTCTATTACAGATCGCGCGGTTGGCCCACCACCACGCTAGCAAAAATCCAGAGATATAGGCTAGAGCGTACCAGCGAATAGCTAAAGTGAAGCTACCAACATCGATGCTCCAAAGGATTGGGTCGATGTTTGGGAAGGGAATAGCTGCGATCATGTCTGTGCTCTTATCTGCCAAATTGGGGCGATGGGTCGCGCTTTTGGCCTTTGCATTTGTATGTTTTTCCCCGGTATAACGACGTACGTGCGGTAATATAAGGGGGCGTGCATGCAGACTCAAAATAAATTGTTAGAGGACATCAGCAAAGTGATGACGAACGCAATGGGCGTGGCACAAGGAGCAAAGACCGAAGCCGAAACAGCTTTGAAAAGCTGGATGGACCGTTGGCTGGCAGACAGAGATTTTGTAAGTCGTGAGGAATTTGATGCAGTGCGCTTGATGGCGCAAAAGGCGCGCGAAGAAAATGTAGCACTTGCAGCGCGTTTAGACGCTTTGGAGACCACGGGCGACGACTGAACTCAACGATAAAACTGGATTATGAATTTTCGCGTGTATAACTACACTTGTTAAAATTGATATGCATATTGAACAACCAAAAAAGCTGTGTCATGCACTCGACCTTCTGTGTCTTGCGTGTTCTTTGGGTTCATGGAGCTCTGGATTCCCATAACAATCGCGGCGGCGTTTTGTCAGAACCTACGGTTCATGCTGCAAAAGCATTTGAAAGCTACCCGGCTGAGTACCGGAGGAGCTACCTTTGCTCGTTTTTTGTTTGCAGCTCCGCTAG
>DLZA01000323.1:0-15573 GCA_003447515.1 Paracoccaceae bacterium | reverse complement strand
TTTTTACTTTTTGCGACCTTTGGGGGGCTTGCGCAAATTCTTGCTACAGCGCTTGTCATTGCGTTATTTTCGCAACGTAACTTTGCGGTGGGAATAACTTTTAAGAAAACTGAGACGATACAGACAGCGCTGGTTGGCGGGATTGTGCTGGGTGAGGGGATCTCTGGTTACGGCTTACTGGCCTTGTTGATTGGGCTAGTAGGGATAGTCATCTTATCTGATCCACCAGGGAAAGGTGATGGGTGGCGGCGGTTTTTTAATCGATCGGCGTGTCTGGGTATGGCGAGTGGAGCGCTGTTTGGAATGTCTGCTATAGGGTATCGCGGGGCATCTCTGGCGTTGGTCGATGGGCATTTCCTACTACGTTCGGTGTTTACATTGATGTGTGTAACAATTTTCCAAAGCATCATTATGGCTGTTTGGTTACAATTTCGTGAAGCGGGTGAAATCGGGAAAGTTGTGCAGCATTGGCGCGTGACAAGTTTGGTTGGGCTCACAGGAATGCTTGGTTCACTTTGTTGGTTTACTGCCTTTACGTTGCAAAATGCCGCCTATGTGAAGGCTCTTGGGCAGGTAGAGCTAATTTTTTCGTTTTGTGCGTCTTACTTCATCTTTAACGAGGCGACCACGCGGCGCGAAGTGATGGGTATCGTGCTAATTGTTTTAAGTATCGTAATTTTGGTACTTTTCCTGAAGTGATCAGCTTAATAAGCTGCATAAAATGGTTGCAAAGTGTTTGATGCGAATGTGTCTTGTTATCGAACATACAATAGGAAATTTAACGTTTGTGATTTAGCGTAATTCTCCCATCGTTATAAAAAAGACCTTTGCATCATCAGAATCTTTGGCATCTGAAGAGAGCATAAAAAAATGCCGATTTAGTGACTATTGGGGTGTAAAACGCATATAAAGTAAATAGAAAGTGCATTGGATACTTAGATTGATTATGTGACAACTTAGGTCCGGTGTTTGTCGTAATAAAGTGCTACAACGTGCTCTGCCTCTGCAAAGAACAACCAGCGGCCCGCGAAGAGTCCAACTAGGTGCAATACTATCGCGATACCCGCAGTTGCGTGACTTGGTGCTGCCATTAGCAACAAAAGTGCTGGCAGTAGGCTGGCAAATAGGATGGTGACTATGCGCAGTTTTCTAGCATGCTTCCGGCCAATCTCGTGTGCCATTTCTTTGAGTAAGTAATTTTCGCCAGAATGTGGGCTTTCCAGCAGTCGAACTTTACCAAGATGACCAAGGCCAGTTGCCGCTTCGATGGTGCCACCGTCTTGGTAGAGACGTTTGTCGCCGTTAAGCCAGTGGAGGAGCTGTGCGCCGCCCAGAATCACCATAAACAGTGCAGCCATTTTCAACGCTGCTGCAAGAAGTGCTCCACCCGCAAGAGTAAATAGAATGAACAAAGCAGGGGTCATCGGTTGGTTCCAACGAGGTACAGTTTTTAATTGACCATAAATCATAGAAGTACAGAAGACAGAGATCATAGATAGAACTGCACCAATTATGCCAACAAAAGGTAAGCGTTGATCAAAGAAGACCAGAGTAGCGGCATAGATGCCTGTGACGATGAGCGCGAGCACTGCAAATACTCCTTCGCGGGATAGCCAGGAGGTTCGCCACTGGCTGAACGCTTTAAGTGCGCGCTGGGGGTTTCCAAGGTGAAAAGTGGAAGAGATTAGCCCCCCCACAGCTAATGTGTAGCCTAGAAAGAAGAAGAAAAATGCTGTTTTTCCCGAAACATCAGGGATGCCAAGGGTAAGGAAAGTCAAAAGGCCAAAGCCAAGACCAGAAAGGGCCGTGAAGATGATTACGGATGGTGCGGGATGCATTATATAGCCTCCAGAGCTTTGTCGAGCCAGCCAAGCAGGCCTGTGGGGGGGGACGCGGCCGTGTCCAGGAACGGCGAAAGGATGTCGATATCACCATCCGTTTGGATGTCTGCTTTAGGTCGTGGTGGCAGATAGCGATTCACGGGCTTTGTTCCTTGTTCGTCGAATAAAGGAACGGCACCGCGTATGCGCGACATTACTGAGACGTTGGAGTTTGGATCAGCGTAATCGCCAAAGTGACGCGCGTTTGCGGGGCATGTGCGTACGCAAGCAGGCTCACGGTCCTCCTCTGGCAAATTCTCATTGTAAATACGATCCACGCAAAGTGTGCATTTTTTCATTACGCCCTCTTTTGCGTCGAGTTCCCTTGCGCCGTAAGGGCAAGCCCAAGCGCAAAGGCCACAGCCTATGCAGTCGCTCTCATTTACGAGGACGATGCCATCCTCGGCGCGTTTGTAGCTCGCACCTGTTGGGCAAACTGTGACACAAGGCGCATCTTCGCAGTGCAGGCAGGATTTTGGAAAGTGTACGGTTTGTGCAGGCTTGTTTTCTGCTTTAACTTCATATGTGTGAATACGGTTTAGAAACGTACCAACCGGGTTTGCGCCATAGGCGTCTTGGTCGGACAAGGGTGCGCCATAATTGGCAGTGTTCCATTCCTTGCAATTGATCACACATGCATGGCAGCCGACACAAATGTCCAGATCAATGGCAAGCCCGAGCTTTTTCTGAGTGGTTTGGGGTAACGTCGTCATGCGGCGGCTCCTTTGACTTGGCTGAATGCCCGGTTGGCAAAAGTAACAAGATCCGTGTTAAAGCGGTCGGCCTCTTCCCAAAATGGGGCGTGGCCAGAATTTTCATAAATGTGTGTGGTTGCGTTTGGAAAAGTTGCAACGGCCTGTTCGCCCATAGAGGCTGGGGCCAGCTTTTCGTGTATACCCCAAAGGATCAGGGCGGGTTTTGTCATACTTGCAGATGTGTCGCGGTAATTTTCATTACGGGTGCGACAGGCCTCGCGCACCTTTGGTGGGCAAAGCATGTTGAACCCTGTCATGAATGCGAGGTCCTCTGCTGGCAGAGCAGTTGAAAAACAGACCTGCACGAATTTTACTGTTGCCCTTAGATTTGCAGCCAAATCGTCCCCTCGCATAGCGATTGCGGCAACGTCCGGGTCGTTTGTACGGGCGGCAAGGGCCTCGGATGGGAGTTTATTGCCTGTTGTGACGGACGACCCGACAAGCACGATTCCGGTGATGTCTGACTCACCGAAAATGCGAATGTAATCTTGGACAACCCAACCACCCATAGACCAACCCAGTAGTATTGGATTTTGCAGGCCAAGAGCATCAATAATGGCTTTGATATCATTTGCCCACGGTTTTGAGTTGTCGTAGGCATCTGCGCTTATAGGTTTATCTGATCGCCCGTGGCCACGAAGATCTGGGATAATAAGGCGGTGTGTTTCCGCGAGCGCGTGTTGACGCAAAAATGACAAGCCACACTGGGAGTAGCCGTGAATCATTATGATCACGGGCGCGTCTATTTTGCCGATATCGGTCACACTTAGGGTGATGCCTCCAAAGCCAGTTATGTCATGTGTACGGCTCAGAAGTTTTCTCCGTAAGCAATATTTTTTGGTGCCGTGTTCACAGGAGATTTCTGGGGGGCTGGTGAAGGCTGCGATTGCAAATCCTTAGGCGCATCGGTACGTTTAATATTGACGCGCAGGTCGTACCATGCAGCCTGTCCAGTGACTGGATCAGAGTTTGACCAGCGCAAACCGTCGCCTTTGGGTGGTAATAGTTCGTTGATCAAATGGTTTAACAAGAAACCCTTGGTGGTTTCAGGAGCGTCTTTGCTGAGTGCCCAAGCGCCCTTACGTTTCCCAATCGCATTCCAAGTCCAAACAGTTTTAGCGTTTAGCGCATCCATCTTAACAACAGGCACTTTGATTTCTCCGTGTTGGGACTTTAGGAAAGCCCAATCACCTTCGTTAAAGCCGTGCTCGGCCCAGATCTCACCGGAGACAAAGAGTGGGTTGTGTCCATGTATCTGACGCAGCCATGCGTTTTGTGAACCCCAAGAGTGATACATTGCAGCTGGCCGTTGGGTCAGCGCATGAAGTGGGTATTCTTCACCATCTACCAGCTCTTCTTCGTAAGGCTGCCACCATGTCGGTAGCGGGTCCATCGCGACCTTCAACTGTTCACGCAAATAATCTGGGGGTTGAATATCGCCATAGCCTTGCGCGGCTAGGTTGAATTTTTGAATTTGCTCAACGTAGATGTTGAACATGTATGGTGAGGGCGCATCAAAGATGCCGTGCTTCACAGCCCAATCCTGATAAGCTTGATTCCATGGTTTGAAAAAAAGCGCCTCATCTGGGATGTGCTCGATGAAAAAGCCGCCGTTTTCGATATATTTGTCGAGCTGTTTTGGGTTCGGAGTGCCGCGCCCCTTGCCAGAGCCATCTTCGTTGCGCCAACCCGCTAATGGTCCGACACCAGGGCGGCGTTGGTGATTGATTATGTAATCAGCATAATCTTCATAAAGTGGGGTGCCGTCCTCTGCAGTGAAGCCTGGTAACTTCATTTTGCCACCCAGTTGAATGAGCGCAGATTGAAAGCCGCGTACATCGCGGTCTGGCTTTACGACGGGCCAGCGGATACTGTCGCACATGGCCTCTGCTTCGGAGATTGGACGGTCCAGCAAGGAGATGCAGTCGTGACGTTCGAGGTATGTTGTGTCTGGCAATATAAGATCAGAAAACGCTACCATTTCGGAGGAATAAGCATCGGAGTATATGATTCTTGGAATAACATACTCACCATTCTCGTCCTTGTCTGTCAGCATTTCCATAACGCCGCGCGTGTTCATGGATGAATTCCACGACATGTTTGCCATATACATGAACAGTGTATCGATTTTATATGGGATGCCTGCATGAGCGTTAGAAATCACCATATGCATCATTCCGTGGGCGGACATGGGGTTTTCCCAAGTAAACGCTTTGTCAATGCGGATTGCCTTGCCGTTAGCATCAATTGCTAGGTCCGCTGGGCCTTGAGGGAAGCCCAAATGTGGGCCGTCGAGCGGTTTGCCTGGCGTTACGCTTGAGTGCGGTTTTGGGTGGATCGTTACAGGCTTTGGATATGGTGGCTTGAAGCGGTAACCCCCTGGCACTTCGACGCTGCCCAATAGGATTTGCAATAGATGCAGTGCGCGGCAGGTTTGGAAACCGTTAGAATGTGCTGAAATCCCGCGCATGGCGTGAAAGGCGACGGGGCGACCAATCATTTTTTCGTGCTTTTCACCACGAAAATCTGTCCATGGTTGATCAATTACTATTTCTTTTTCAAAAGCGGTCTGCGCTAGTTCAGCTGCTAAGCGACGGATCGTGCCAGCCTTAATACCTGTTTTTTCCGCAATATTTTCAGGTAGATATTCATCAACCACGTATTTCTCAGCCATCAGTTGGAAGGCGGGTCGATAGGTTACGCCTTTAGCCGTGTATTCCCCTTGCAGGTTTGGTTTTACGCCTTTTTTGTTCCAGGCGACGGTCTTGCCTGTGACGCGATCAAGAACCATTGGCTCATCGTCTTCGTTGCGCAAGAACAAGCCGTTTTCTGGGGATCCCTCGGTAACATTCACAAGGTATGGTGCATTGGTATACCGGATTAGGTAGTCGAGATCGACTTTACCTGCAATTAGCAATTCGCGGATCATCGAAAGGATAAATAGACCGTCAGTACCTGGCGTGATGCCAACCCATTCGTCGGCAATGGCGTTATAGCCAGAGCGAACAGGATTCACGCCCACTACCTTTGCGCCACGATCTTTCAAGCGTGATAGGCCGAGTTTTATGGGATTGGAATCATGGTCTTCAGCAACTCCAAAGATCATGAACATTTCGGCGCGTTCCCAATCGGGTTGACCAAATTCCCAAAACGCGCCACCCATTGTGTAGATGCCGGCTGCTGCCATGTTAACAGAACAAAATCCGCCATGAGCAGCATAGTTTGGCGTACCAAAGCTCTGTGCCCACATAGACGTAAGAGATTGGGATTGATCACGACCTGTGAAGAATGCTAATTTTTCAGGCGCTTTTTCACGTAATGGTGTGAGCCAGTCGGATGCTATTTGGAAGGCTTCATCCCAACTAATTTGTTCAAATTCACCTGACCCACGAGGGCCGACACGCTTCATTGGCGCATTCAGGCGGGCAGGGGAATAGTGCTGCATAATTCCGGCGGAGCCTTTGGCACACAATACTCCGCGGTTGATTGGGTGGTCGCGGTTGCCTTCAATATATTTTACCTTTTCACCTTCCATGTGGACATTGATCCCACAGCGACAGGCGCACATGTAACACGTAGTTTTGCGGATCTCGTCAGAAACTTTAGGAGAGGTGTTGAGATCTGGCTGTACGTATTTGTTCATGACTGGTCTCCGGTTCGGGTTTGATTCCGTTTGCATAAATAAGGCAGCATTGGATTAGATTGTAGTTCCTAATTTCTTGCCAAAATGGCAGCTAACGCGGCGGAAGCCATACGCGCAGCAGGTGGATCGGCGCGGGATGTCAATAGTACCGGGACTTTGGCTCCCATCACAACACCGCCAGCACATCCTCCGCCTACGTAGACGAGGGATTTGAAAAGTGCGTTGCCTGATACAATGTCTGGTACCACGATACAATTGGCTTGGCCTGCGACGACATCATTCATCAGGCCTTTGGTTGCTACCGCTTCTTGAGATAGGATTAAGTCCAGTGCTAGAGGGCCAGAAAAATCCGCATCATTTATTTCGGTTCTGGCCCAATCACACAATTCTTGCGCTTCTATCGAGGACGGTACCGAGGGGATTGCGGACTCCGTTGCTGATAAGAACGCTACTTTTGGGCGCTCAATCCCGCGTGAGATTGCAAGATCTACTACAGCCTGCGTGCAGGCTTGGCGTGTCTTGATATCGGGAGATACGTTTACGGCTGCATCTGAAATTAAAAGTGGTTCGTCCCGGCCTGGTGGCGTGATGTGAAACACATGCACAAGGCGGTTCGTGGTGCGCAGTCCGTTATCATGGGTCAGCACGCCTTTCATAAATATATCGGTATGGAGATGGCCTTTCATCAAGACGTCAGCTTCACCAGCACCACAAATCTTCGCTGCTTTGTTTGCAGCTTCTATCTCTCCGTGTGTGTTATGTACTGTGAATGTAGAGATATCCCAGCTTAATTTTTTCGCTTCTGCATAAATTGCATCTGCTTCGCCCACAAATATCGGCGTCATAATTTTTGCTTTAGTTGCATCCTTAGCTGCCATCATTGGTAGTTCTGCACCGGCGCAAGCAATAGCTACACGTGGGACCGGGCCTGTGGCAGCCTGGGCAATCAAAGTCGTAGGACAATCAGGGACGGTGTGAGACAGAAAGGCGGAACGCGACATTGTAAGTTAAAGTCCTTTTAAGCTGCAGAGCACGTATCAGATATTTGAGCGAATCTTCTTAGGTCCAATTCGTCAAGTGATTAAATCCAATTATTCCAAAACCACCTTTTATTTCGAATAATGAGACTTCATGTCCCATTATTATGTTATATACCAAGGCACTCCTGAAAAGAAGCAGATTCTATCTAGCTCGTAAGCCTGGGAGCTTGTTGAAGCAATTCAGACTTGGCAGGGTGCGCAAGATACGAAAGGAAAGTTAAGAATGATTGAACTGCGGCAGGCAACAGAAGTAGATTTTTCGCAAATCTGGTTGATTTTTCATGAAATTATTACGGTGGGCGCGACCTACGCCATTGAGCGAGATACCGATGAAGTTGGTGCAAAATCAATCTGGATGGAAACGCCTCAAGAAACTTGGGTCGCTATTGAGGGCGATGAAATTTTGGGAACCTATTACATCAAACCTAATAAAGCGGGTGGTGGTGCGCATGTGTGTAACTGTGGTTATATGGTTAAGAGCAGTGCGCAGGGGCGTGGCATCGCCAGTTCGATGTGTGAACAGTCGCAGGTGCGGGCTGTCGAGCTAGGATTTCGGGCAATGCAATTTAACTTCGTTCTTGTTAGCAATACTAAGGCGATTGGTCTTTGGTTAAAGTTTGGGTTTGAGCAAGTGGGTCGATTGCCCGAGGCCTTTGAGCATCCGACCGAAGGGTTCGTAGATGCATTAATAATGTTTAAAAATTTGACTTAATGACACATTTATTTCCTGAATATTTTTGCGAGATGGTCTTTATTCTATTCAGTTGCTCTGGGATTGGCCCATGTCTCTGAAAGAAAAGACCAGGGTCGGTAAATTGATTGGCTGATAGTAAATGTGATGCGCTTACCAACGTTATATGTGGTTGCATTATCTGTATTTATTGAAAATTTTTTATGATAGCGATATTGTCTGTTCGTGTAGGTTATGCGCCAACGGATCTGGTAATGCTGTCATTCTTCCCCTTGTGGTTTTTGTGCCAGTGGGACGAGGGAGTACGCTGGGCATGTGTTGGTGCATTGTGCATTAAAACAGGTTTGGAGAGATGAATTTGATGTGGTAATCGTATACGGCCACCTGATTAATCAAAAAAAGCTTTAAGTTTGCTCAAAGTGTGTTTGCGACATTTGCTACAAAGTATCGAACGGTAACCACAAATTTGAACTGTGCCGTCTGCTGTTTTGTTATTTGCCCTATTGAAAACAAAAAGGCGGTTCCGCTGAACAGCCTTTTTAAATTGTCGCGGCTTTAGCCCTAGCCTTTACCTTTCCAGGGAACCAGTTTGGTTTCGGCCATACGCATAAGAACGTCGATGCCCAGGCCTATGACGCCAATAATGATTATACCGATGATTACGATATCAGTCAGCTGGAACTTGGAAGCGGCAATGATCATTTTACCTGCACCCTTTTCTGCAGCAACCAACTCGGCGGCAACCACCGTGCCCCAACAGACACCCATAGCGACCCGTGCGCCTGTGAAGATTTCAGGCAGTGAGTTAGGCAAAATGACCTTGGTCAGCAACTGGCGCTTCGACGCCCCAAGTGAGTAAGCTGCGTGCACCTTTGAAATGCTTACACCTGACACGCCTGCGCGTGCGGCGATGATCATGATCCATAATGCGGCTAAGAATAGCAGAGAGATTTTACCTTGTTCGCCAATACCAAACCAGATGATCACAAGAGGGATCAAGGCCAGCGGTGGAACAGGGCGCATCACTTCTACGATAGGGTCAAACCAACCGCGAAGCCACGAGTTTAGACCGATTGCAAAGCCGAGTGGTATGCCGAAGAGGCACCCAAGTGCAAACCCGATTACAACTCGAAACAAAGACCAGAATACGTTTTCCCAAAGGCCGACACCTTGATAGCCATTTACCGAAAGTTCTTTAAACGTAGACCAAACTTTTTCAGGTGGGGGAAGATATAAGGACTCCATTGTGCGACCAGTTGACGGACGCACTGACAGGCTACCACGTTTTGTTACAAGGATCTCACCGTCCGAGTACGGATACACCTTTTCACGCAGAACCGGCTGACCATTTATGGCAATGACTTCATACCCTCCTTCTTTGCCGCCCTCATCATTGTTCTGTACTTTTATTATTTTGGAGCGACGCTCTGGGATCAACAAAACGTCGTCTTTGGCAAAACTCGTGCCATTGGCGGCATTTGCTAGTTTTTCGGGCGACTTATTGCTGGATGCATAGACGCGAATGAAAACTGTTGCACTTGCTTCTTCGCCTGCAGCATTGCGCGCTGTGTATTCAAACTGCGTGTCACCGGTAAACGGTGGCGCGAGTACGGTTGGAATTAGAGACGAACCAGTGGCGATACACCAAATCAAAAAAATTGATGCAACGGCTGCTATGGAGGCGATGCGATTGGCCACAACCGAACTTTCATCTCCAAAAGTCACTGTTTTTAGGCTGGAATAACCACGCGCTTTATCTTTGGTCGCGTCGTATGCCCTGTAAAGATAACTGATAGCGATGCTAAAAAGGACAAAAAGGCCAAGTATGATGGTAATGCCCACAACCATCCAAAAAGATGTAACGAGTGCTTCAAATACTTCAAACCACATTATGCTGACTCCGTCCGACCCATGATTTCTTCTTCCATGTCCCAAATCATAGAAAGGATTTCATCTCGCTTTGGACCAAAATCTTCATGTCGTTTCACTTCACGCAGATCTGCACCCACACCGAGCTCTGCAAAGGGAAGTTTGTATTCTTTGTGCACACGCCCTGGACGCGGGGCCATGACCAGCAAGCGTTCACCGAGTAGTAAAGCTTCTTCGACGGAGTGTGTGATCAAGATGATAGTCTTACCTGTCTTCTTCCAGATATCCAAAACAAGGCTTTGCATTTTCTCACGGGTCAGCGCGTCAAGTGCACCGAGTGGCTCATCCATCAGGATCACATCTGGCTCGTTTGCTAAGCAGCGGGCTAAGGCTACGCGCTGCTGCATACCACCGGACATTTCATAGATCATCTTCTCGCCAAAGTCTTGCAAGCCAACTATCTCTAGCAGCTCTTCAACTTTTTGAGTGATCTGCGCCTGGGGTACACCCTTCATCTTAGGACCAAAACCAATATTTTTGGTCACGTTCATCCATTCGAATAATGCACCATGTTGGAACACCATTCCGCGTTTAGGGCTAGGGCCCGTAATCTTTTCTGCAGACAGAGACATTTTGCCTTCTGTTGGCGCGAGGAAGCCTGCAAGAATATTTAGAAGCGTTGATTTCCCACATCCGGAGGGACCGAGAACTGACATTAATTCCCCCTCTTTTATATTGAGTTTGATGTTTTTTAACGCTTCGACTTTGCCACCACCCGGCAATTCGAAGGTCATTGATACATCATCGATGATCAGACCAGACATGAGGCGTCCCTATTCGTTTTATTTGGGGGTAGTTCTTGTCGCGGCCCCCAATTTTGCAAAGGGAGCCGCTTATTTTATTACTATCGCCTTGAATTTAGGCAAATTGTTTACATTTTTGAAGCAGCTTCCAAATAGGAAGAGTTCACAACGGCAGAATAGTCAGCCAATGGAGTGATTTTGTCACCCAAACCTTTTGCAGCGTTTGTTAGGTAGTCTGCTACGCCGCCACCCATCCAGTCGGCAGATAGTTGAGTTGCTGTGTCAGGGAATACGAACGTGCCGATAACAGCAGTCGTGCCCTCCATATCCATACCAGCTTCTTTAGCAATGCCATTCATCATTGGTGCAGGGTCTTTGGCATACATTGCGTTCATTTCTGCAGTGATTGCGAGGAATTTTGACAGTACGTCTGGGTTTTCTTCGCCAAAAGCTGTTGGAACGGAGGTGACGTCAAACACTTTGCCAACCACGGATTCTTTTTCAGCGCCTTCGATGATAGGGTTGCCGTGCTGCTTCATAGTGCGCAAAGAACCACCCCAACCACATGCCATAGCTAGATCTGTGGATGGCTGGCTGAATGCGGCTGCGGAATCTGATGGTGCCATATCTACGATTGTGAAATCAGACTCGGACATGCCGAAGTACTTGATCTGAGCCAAAAAGCCAGAGTGCGCTGCTGTTCCAAGTGGGACCGCAACTTTTTTACCCTTTAGATCCATCACATTTTCTTTGGTAATTTCCAATTCAGAACGCACAACGCAGTTATCATTGTCAGAATAGGATACCGCGATGTCTACAATCTGAAGATCTTGGCCAGCAGCAGTTGCCACCAAGAAAGGTGTAACACCTTGTGAATAGGAAATGTGTACATCGCCAGAAGCCATCGCAGCAGACATTGCTGTTCCTGCATCAAATGCGACCCATTTCACTGGGATCCCCATCTTTTCTGCGTACAGTTTGTTTGCTTGTGCGTGCTGGTTTGGTGTTGGCCACTCCATGAAGTACGCAACAACTAATTCGTCTAGTGCATGTGCTGCTGAACCAGTTGTTGCTGCAAGGGCGACAGCCATTGCAGTAAGTGTTTTAGTCAGTTTCATTATATTCTCCCTGATCTGCGAAAGTTAATTCTTTCGAAGTAATAAAGATGCAAGCCCATTGCGGTAAGCGGGCGTGCGAAACCTTGAAATTTTGTCGAGTTTTTGGATAGTACCAGATAACTCGTTGCATGATTCCAATAATCGGAGTTTCGCAAAATGGGCTGTCGGACGCTAGCTATTTTTTATAGCTTCGGAAATGATTGAAATTCCTTTGGCAATTGCTTCACTATCGATCGAAGAATATGCTAGGCGGAAGTGGTTCCGTGGGCCATCACGACCCTCAAAGAATGGAGCGCCAGGCTCAATTAGCACACCTTCTTCCTTAAGTTTTGATGCAAGATTTCGAGTATCGATATGATCTGGAGCACGCATCCAAAAAGATGAACCGCCAAAAGAAGCTGATCCTGCAATTGTCAGTCCATGTTCTCTGAGTGCTTTTGCCATGACTTGCCTGCGTTCAAAATAGGCATCTTTCATGCGCCGCACTAGTGCATCGTAGTGCCCAAGCGCAAGGAATTTCGCGGTAGTTCGTTGCATGTGTCCAGGGGGATGGCGCAAAACTGTGCTGCGTAAAGCCCGGGCTTGCTGAATAAGGGGTTCGGACGCTACCAAATACCCAAGTCTGAGACCTGGAAACAGTGATTTTGAAAAGCTACCGATGTAAATCACACGCCCTTCTGTGTCGAGCGATTTGAGCGCAGGTGATGGTGCATTTAAAAACGACATTTCGAATTCATAGTCGTCCTCAATGATGATCATGTTCTGGTCTGATGCGCGTTTTAATAAAGCATGTCGGCGATTCATTGGCATCGTTACAGCTGTTGGTGCATGGTGGCTTGGCGTGGTAAAAACGACGTCTATTCCTAAAGGCAATTTTGATGGGTTTAGCCCATCTTTATCCACGTCTACCGCCATCAATTCGCAATCAGATTGATATAAAATACTTCGCAGGCCTGGATATCCAGGGTTCTCATAAGCGGCCGTTTTCCCTTTGTTGAGCAAGAGTTGAGCAACCATCCATAGTGCGTTTTGTGCGCCAACAGTCAACAAAATTTGATTACGGTTTGCACGGATGCCCCGCCGTGTGAGCGTGTGACGTGCGATAAAGTCGATAAGTTGTGGGTCATCTTCCTCAGCGTAATCTGACGTAAGGCTATCGAATTCCTTTTTTCCAAGTGCTTGGTGAGCGCAAAGACGCCAATTTGAATGGCTAAATAGTTTTGGGTCTGCTTGGCCGTAAATGAACGGGTACGGATAGGATTGCCAGTTAAAAGTCTTTTCAACCTTCGCAGCACCCATATAGTTGCGTTGCAAGGCTACATCCCAATCAACGCGATCTTGAACTGCAGCAGTGTTGACATGAAAGGTCGAAGAAGGCGCGTCGTCTGCCACAAAAAAACCAGACCGGGAGCGTGTGGTCAAATACCCGTCTGCCACCAATTCCTGGTATGAAAGTGTAACCGTAATTCTACTTATCCCAAGATGCTTTGCCAGTTTGCGCGAAGATGGAAGTCGCTCGCCTGGTAGAAAGCTTCGCGATAAAATTGCTGAGGCGACTATCTGACGGATCTGGCTTTGCAGACTTCCTTCAAACGAAGGGTCTAGGAAAAAGAGATCTTCAGATAAAGCCATAACGCTAAATAGGTGGACTTAACCGAGAGGTAAAGTGGACTTATGTCTCAAAGCTTTGAAAATTGCGACCTCTCGCCATCGTGACTGAAAAAGGGAACAGGGTGATTTTTATCAGGATTTTCCAGCCGGTTTTGCACCTCGGCAAGCACCACTTCGGTGATAAAGGGCAGATCAAACTCACGCGACTTGGCCAGCGGAATCCACTGTAAATGCGACAACTCATCTTCAGCGCGAGAAAAATCGTCAGGGTCTCCTTGGATTAAGTCGGCGCGGCCCAAAAAAAATCGTGCGTCAAAGCGGCGGGGACGCCCGGGTGGAGTCACTGCACGAAAAATAAATTCTAACCCAGATGGATCAGGCAGATAGCCTGCCTCAAAAAATCTTTGCCAGTTTGTAGGCTGCGTGCTGGCCATGTCCGCTGCATCATCCGAAGGCAGTCCAACAGGGTGCCCCGTTTCTTCCCACATCTCGCGGATCGCAGCGGCCAGTAATGGCAGTGCGAGATCTTCGTTTGATTGGCTTGCCAAACGGGCCATGCAGGTATCTGAAGCTCTACCATTCAATGTGACCTGTGTGTCGGCAGAATCTAGACCACCACCAGGGAACACAAATTTGTTTGGCATAAATACGGCCGCTTTGCCGCGCTGCCCCATTAAGACGTGGGGGCCATCATTCGTGTCACGCACCAAAATAACTGTAGCGGCATTTTTGATAGGAATGTCTTGAAGAGGGATTTTGGACATTGCGAGCCTTCGATTGCTTCCCTTAGTTTAAATCTGGCAAAATAGAAAAAGTCCATTGTTCAGAGCTAGTCAATAGAATGTTGCGCAACGTCACGCCTAAACCCATGCATTTGTTTAGCCCACTGCAACGCAACAATTACCCCTTTTATGCGGGGCAATAAATAAAGAGCGAGCGCAACGAAGACCACAACAAAGCCAACGGTAAGAACCAGCGGATCTGGTCGCCACGTCTCAAACACAAACATCATTACAGGTGCCAATAAGTGCCCACAAACTAAAATTGCTATGTACGCCGGTCCATCGTCGGCGCGATGGTGATAGAGATCTTCAGAACAGAACTCACAAGTGTTTCGGACCTTCAAATATCCATTAAACATGGGCCCCATACCGCAGTTGGGACATTTACCACGCCACCCTCGTAACATTGCCGGCTTAGCCTCACGCATTTCAGTTTGCGTGGCTCCATTGTAGTGTGTGCTACCCATACGGTCTGTTTAGGATATGGGGGCCTGAATTCAACTGAGACAAGCTGTCTTGCGGCGGGATGTCGCAAACCTTTCCAAGAACTAGTAATAAAGTATCGATTAGTCATGCGTTGTGCTGTCATCACCATAATTCCTGACGACAAACATGAGCGTTGTGAGAGAATTTGTTTGTGATCGTTGGGTGAGAAATAAGGACGCCTGCTATTAAGTATTTTCTTTCGTCAAAGAAAGGTGATGGGTAGTTTTGAAACAGGTGCAGGTGTTGCCCTACCCTGATAGAGCTAAGGATGATACCAGCACCTCGATTGAAAACGTTTGAAGTGGATTTTTTGTTTATGACGCCAGAAGCTGCAGAAGTCATTTCCTTACAGGTACTCACGTGGCTCGTAAGGAATGATAATTTATGCAATATTTTTTTAGGAGCCAGTGGGGCCAGTGTTGACGACCTACGAACTCGGGCAGCTGACGTGGATTTCCAAGGCTCTGTTTTACAGTTTTTGTTAATGGACGACCAATGGGTTACTGGATTTTGCGACGATCACGGTTTGGACTATCATTCGCCAAGCATGGCGTTGCAATCTCTGCCTGGACAAGGCACGCCGCACTGGACGTAACATAAATACTTTTATGTTGGTGAATGAGGTGGCAGCATTGGCTCGTTCTGGGCCGCCTTGGAAGCATTTTTCATTGATTTTATGGCGAACTTCGAGAATAGGGGTCAATTTGCTCCGCACATTTAATAGGCGGCATCATCATTACGGATATGCGATCATTTTGAGCGATCATAACGGCATTTTGTTTCAGATGATAGTTTGGCGTTTCACGCGAGTGAGGTATTTTGGTGGCTGATTTAAAATCCAAATTGGATGATTAATGCTGTTTCACAAGCTACATTGTTTCAATTATGTCGGTTA
>DLZA01000152.1:1498-3808 GCA_003447515.1 Paracoccaceae bacterium | reverse complement strand
TGCTGCATTGCTGCAAAAACCGGTTTAAACCTTTATTATAATGGTACTGGAAATAATTAGAGGAATAGTGAGGGGAACAGGAGCATGAGGTATGTATTGACAGCCGATGGTGGCACCGAGAGCCTACGGGTGCGCATCTATGCTCTGGATGGTACGTGCGTCGCATCACATGGGGAACGTTATGAGACAAAGTTCCTTTCTGGGGCGAGAGCAGAGCAAAATGCCGAGGATTGGTGGTTCAGTCTTGTCAAGGCAACGAATATTTGCCTGAAAGAGGCAAATATCAGCGGTGACGATATTGATGCAATGGCCTATGCCACCACATGCTGCACCGTCGTGGCGCTGGACAAGGAGGGAGCGCCGTTGCGCCCCGCATTAATGTGGATGGATGTCAGAGCTGATAAGGAAGCACAATCGGTACTTGAAACAGGAGACAAGCGCTTAGTTCTGAACGGTAATGGTCAGGGGCCAGTTTCTGCGGAATGGATGATTCCCAAGGCGCTGTGGCTGAAGCGGAACGAACCACGGATATTTGATGACGCTGTTACGATCTGTGAATATCAAGACTATTTGACGATGCGCCTCACCGGTGAGCGCTGCGCATCATTGAACAATGTCGGACTGCGGTGGCATTACGACAATCGCGGCGGGGGCTGGGCCACAAGTATTATCGAGACGCTAGGCATTCCAGACCTGCTGGAGAAATGGCCGTCACGGGTTGTGGCCCCTGGTGAAGTGGTCGGCAATCTTAGCGCTGCCGCAGCTACTGAACTCAACCTCACCACTCGGACCAAAGTGGTTCAAGGAGGTGCCGACGCGTTAATTGGGATGATTGGACTTGGCGTGGCAAAACCTGGACAGCTAGCACTGATCACTGGATCATCACATTTGCAATTCGGTGTCACTGACGCACCCTTGCATGCTCAAGGCGTCTGGGGCTCATACGCAGACATTGTATATCCAGGACGCTACATCGTTGAAGGCGGCCAGACCTCGACCGGGTCGATCATCAACTGGTTCAAAAAGCTGCTTGGTTCGATTGATTTTGATGAATTAAACGCAAAAGCTGCGCTGCTGCCACCTGGCTCCGAGGGTTTGATTTCTCAGGACCATTTTCAGGGTAACCGCACACCTTATACGGATGCCAATTCCCGTGGCGCTTTGGTTGGCCTAACGCTCTCGCACGAGCCACACCATATTTTCCGCGCAATTATTGAAGGTATTTGCTTTGGTACACGCACCATTCTGGACAGCTTTGAGAATGGCGGTTACACTAGCACCGAAATGACAGTTGGTGGCGGTGCGACGGCGTCGAGATTATGGATGCAGATTCACGCTGACACGGCCGGCATTCCGGTACGTATTCCAGCCTCTACAGACGCTCCATCGATGGGTTCAGCCATTCTTGCAGCCAATGGCGCTGGGCATTTTGCCAGCATAGATGAAGGTATCGAGGCGATGGTAAAACCAGGGATTCTGATTGAACCTGACACTGCTATGACAGCCGCCTATGAAATAGTCTACCAGCAATATTGTGCATTGTATCCTGCGCTAAAACAGGTTCGCGAACAATCTAAATAGCCAAGAGTGGGCAAATCATAAAGAATTAAAAATACTTCAATATACCTTATAGATACAGTGTAGAACCAGCACTTAGGACTGCACCCCTCCTCACTCGTAACTTTTCATTCTGGTGCCGTCGGGGTCGTAAAGTGGGCGCTTGACCAATGTTGCGTCGAAAAACTGCCGAGCAATGTCGACCTGTACAGTAATTCCTGATGTAGCATGCTGGCGGACCATGCCTAGAGCTACCGGTTTGCCAATACGATAACCAAAAGCGCAGGAACTTATTTTCCCAATGATCTTGCCATCATTATAGATCGGTTCATGCCCTAGGGGTATGGCAGTTTCGTCATGAAATTTCAGAGAGACCAAAGACGAACAACCCCTTTTTTTTCGACGTTCTGCAAGTGCTTCAGCACCTATAAAGCCGCCCCCCTTCCGGGTGGCAAAGTCAAGTCCAGCATCGATAGGCGTGACATCACTATCCAGTTCATGTCCCATGGCGCAGAAACCTTTTTCGATCCGCATCGAGGTCTGAGCATAAAGCCCAGCCGGCTTTGCACCTAAATTCGCAAGAGCTGTGTAAATCGCGGCTGAGTTTTTAGCTTTCATGGTTATCTCCCACCCTGCTTCACCAACGTAGGACAAGCGCGCGGCGCGCACATGTTTTCCAGCGATATGGGCAGGTCCAACCTTGAAGTAGCCAAGTTCGTTTAGCTCGGGCGCTCCACACTCTGAGACAATTCG
>DLZA01000152.1:0-1095 GCA_003447515.1 Paracoccaceae bacterium | reverse complement strand
GAATTTTTTTGGAACCAAACGAGATCACGTTTAATGGCGTTTGTGCCGACAAACAAACGATAATGATCTTGCGCGATGCGCTGAGCAGTTATATCACTCTCAAAAGTGCCGCGTTCGTTAAGAACGGCGGTGTAAATAACTGACCCAGGTGGACGGCCAAGAAATCCAGAACACGTATATAAAAGGAAGGCTTCAGCCCCCGGCCCCTGCACCTCTATCTTTCCGAAAGATGAGGCGTCAAAGATTGCAGCGTTCTTATGGGCGGCCATAACTTCTGTGCGAACATTTTCGAACCAATCAGGACGACCAAAGGTCATTCTTGGTTCGTCAATTTTGCCAAAGTACAACGGCCGCTCCCAACCATAGAACTGCCCCATATGCGCTCTTGCCGCCTTGTACTCATTCTCCAGAGATAGGGCGTGCAGATTGCGTGCAGTTGATAGCTGTTTACCTGGGAAGGCAATATCGTAATGGGTACCAAGGATTTCTGGTGCACGCGCCATCAAGTGATCAATGTTGTTAAAGACGGGTGCAAACCTCTTGGCATCCGCCTCTGTCAAATCATAGGCTGTGTGCCCATGCACGATGCAATGGGCCAAGTTCATACCTGCACCACCACCCGACGCGATCCCGACTGAGTTCATACCACAACCTAGGAACAATCCTTTAGTTTCCGCGGTTTCACCCAACATAAAAGTGCCATCGGGCGTGAAACTTTCTGGCCCGTTTAGCAACATTTTGACCTCGGCGGTCTCTAATGCTGGCAACCGATGCAACGCATTCATCATCATCGGTTCAAAATGGTCCCAGTCTTCGGGGAGCAGGCCAAATTCGAAACTCGCATCCAGAACTCTTGGAGCTATGGGTTTGCCCATCGGTTCAAAACATCCTATTAACAGTCCCCCAGAGTCGTCACGGATATATAGGTGGTTGTCATGATCAGACAGAGTTGGCGTGTTTCCGACAACGCCGTCGATGGGCTTGGTCAAGAGGTAGAAATGCTCACAGGCTAGTACAGGCACTTCGGCACCTGCCAAGGCACCCGCCTCGCGAGACCAAAGGCCAGTGCAAAGAGCGACCGCGTCGCACATCACC
>DLZA01000356.1 GCA_003447515.1 Paracoccaceae bacterium | reverse complement strand
GAATTATGCCTGGCCACATTCACAGACGTGGATCAGTTGGTATAGTATCACGCTCCGGTACGTTAACTTACGAAGCAGTGGACCAGACGACCGCAGCTGGACTTGGTCAATCCACAGCTATCGGAATCGGCGGTGATCCAATTAAGGGTACAGAGCACATCGATTGCTTAGAAATGTTCCTCGCAGATCCCGAAACGCAATCGATAATCATGCTTGGTGAAATCGGTGGCTCTGCAGAAGAAGAAGCCGCGCAGTTTTTAACCGATGAAGCCAAGAGCGGTCGCTCCAAACCAACTGCTGGCTTTATTGCAGGCCGCACAGCACCTCCGGGTCGTCGAATGGGCCACGCTGGAGCAATTGTTGCAGGCGGTGTTGGTGGAGCTGAAGATAAAATCGAAGCAATGAGGATGGCTGGTATTATCGTTGCTGAAAGCCCAGCCAGCCTTGGCGAAGCTGTGTTGAAAGCTATTGGATGATGCCTGCGCTGCGTCAAATAGTTTTTGGTTGTGCCGTCCTTTTGGGCTGTGCAAATATTGCCTACGCCTTTGATGCTGACCCTTGTTTTTCTCCGACCAGACAAATAGATCAGATCAGCAACGCACTGAGTACTGACGGCTGGAAGATCGCTAATCGGAATGATCCCAAAGTGGCAGAACACATCGCTTGGATGGGGATGCCGCAGTACTTTGCAGGTGACAACGGCGGGCAATCAATTGAAGCCTTATTGAAAATGAAAAGAGCAACTGCACAAGGCATTCTAAAAAAGAAAGATCTTCAAAGCGCAAAGATACGTATTCTTAGCCGTCAGGCCTCTGGCCACACCGAAGTGGTCAAAGTTGCAGTTATCTTAACTCAAAAATATGCTTCGGTTCACTGCAGCTTTTCTGTAGGCGCCGCATCAATTGACATTTGGCCAGAATCCCAAATGAGCAAGGCGTCAGGGCCCAAGTTTTTACGCCTCAAAAGTGATGTGCCAAGCATTCCAGACGCTCAAGCCAACAAAGATGTGGTGGCGATGAACGTAGCGGCTTTGTCGGATGCTTTGTTAACGCATCCTCCATCCGACGCCATCATTGAAACCTACCTTAGATTCCTTCCAAGGGAAAAAACTCATGACTGAACATCCATCCAACAGCCAATTCCACGCTGAATCCTTTCTCCAGGGTCACAATGCAGCTTATATGGAACAACTCTATGCGCGATTTGCCCAAGATCCGAATGCAGTTGATACGGCATGGCAAGATTTTTTCAAGGCAATGGATGACCCACATGGTGAAATTGTGTCAGAGGCTTCTGGCCCAAGCTGGTCACGTTCAGATTGGCCGCCACAACCTACGGATGAATTGACGGCTGCTCTTGATGGCCAGTGGGGTGACGACCCTTCTGCAAATGCTGGAAAGAAAATTGAGGCAAAGGCTGCGGAAAAAGGTATCCCTGTAACAGAAAATCAGATCCGAACAGCAGTGCTCGATTCTATTCGCGCACTGATGCTCATTCGCGCATACCGTATTATTGGTCATTTGAATGCAGACCTGGATCCACTGGCAATACAAACCCGTCCACCCCTCCCTGAATTGCAGCCTGTGAACTATGGCTTTGCAGAGGCTGACATGGACCGCCCCATCTTCCTTGATCGTGTTCTGGGCTTGGAAACAGCCACGATGCGCGAAATTTTAGAGATCGTAAAACGCACGTATTGCGGAACATTTGCACTCCAGTACATGCATATCTCGGATGCGGAACAGGCTAGCTGGCTCAAAGAACGAATTGAAGGCTTTGGCAAAGAAATCCAGTTCACCAAAGAAGGCCGCAAAGCGATCCTGAAAAAAATGGTCGAAGCTGAGGGTTTTGAGAAGTTCCTACACGTTAAATACACAGGCACCAAGCGCTTTGGGTTAGACGGTGGTGAGAGCTTAATCCCAGCAATGGAACAGATCATAAAACGTGGTGGCGCCCTTGGCGTACGTGATATAATTATTGGTATGCCGCACCGCGGTCGTCTAAACGTGCTTTCGAACGTGATGCAAAAACCGTTCCGTGCAATTTTTAACGAGTTTCAGGGCGGCAGTTACAAGCCCGAAGACGTGGACGGCTCAGGTGATGTGAAATACCATCTTGGTGCGTCGTCTGATCGTGAATTTGACGGCAATTCAGTGCACCTCTCTTTGACCGCAAATCCTTCGCACCTCGAGGCTGTGAACCCTGTAGTCTTAGGTAAAGCACGTGCTAAGCAAGAACAACTTGACGACGATGAACGAATTCAAGTGCTTCCAATCCTGCTGCACGGCGATGCGGCCTTCGCTGGACAAGGCGTTGTTGCAGAGTGTTTTGGCCTGTCCGGGCTACGCGGGCACAAAACAGGCGGCACCATGCATATTGTGGTAAACAACCAGATTGGGTTCACTACCGCACCGCATAACTCGCGTTCTAGCCCTTATTGCACCGACATCGCCCTCATGGTGGAAGCGCCAATTTTCCACGTAAATGGTGACGATCCAGAGGCAGTTGTTCACGCAGCTAAGGTTGCTACAGAGTTTCGCCAAAAGTTCCACAAAGATGTGGTGCTTGATATCATCTGCTACCGCCGCTTTGGCCATAATGAAGGTGATGAACCAATGTTTACTAATCCCGAGATGTATACAAACATCAAGGGGCACAAAACCACACTCGCAGTTTATACTGACCGGCTCGTACACGATGGCTTGATCCCAGAGGGTGAAATTGAAGACCAGAAGGCCGCGTTCCAAGCTTACCTTAACGAAGAATTTGAAGCAGGTAAGGATTACAAGCCGAATAAAGCAGATTGGCTTGATGGACGGTGGTCTCACCTTGATAAGCGGGGCGAAGAGTATCAACGTGGAGCTACTGCCGTAGAGAAATCGACACTTCTGAAAGTTGGTGAAGCTCTGACCACCCTGCCCGATGAATACAACGTGCACCGAACCATTGGCCGGTTGCTTGAGACTAAGAAACAGATGTTTACTACCGGCCAGAATTTTGACTGGGCAACCGCTGAAGCACTCGCCTTTGGATCGTTGCAAACCGAAGGTTATCCTATTCGACTCTCAGGTCAAGATTGCACGCGCGGCACGTTTTCACAGCGCCATTCAGGCATCATCGATCAAAAAACTGAAGAGCGATATCTACCGCTAAACCATATTCCAGATACACACGCAAAATACGAGGTAATCGACTCCATGCTTTCAGAGTACGCGGTGCTGGGTTATGAGTACGGCTATACGCTGGCGGAGCCAAATGCACTCACCCTGTGGGAAGCTCAATTTGGCGATTTCGCCAACGGGGCACAGATCATGTTTGATCAATTTATCTCGTCGGGCGAAAGCAAATGGTTGCGTATGTCAGGCCTCGTCTGTTTGCTGCCTCACGGCTTCGAAGGCCAAGGGCCGGAGCACTCATCCGCTCGTTTGGAACGTTTTTTGCAAATGTGTGGTAACGATAACTGGATCGTTGCTAACTGCACGACGCCGGCCAACTACTTCCACATTCTTCGTCGTCAAATGCACCGCAGCTATCGCAAGCCGCTGATCCTTCTGACACCAAAATCCTTACTGCGCCACAAAATGGCCGTATCTAAGCTCGATGAAATGTCCGAAGGCTCGTCGTTTCACCGCGTTCTTTGGGATGATGCGCAATATGGCAATTCAGACACGAAGCTACTAAAAGACGACAAAATAAAACGTGTTGTCCTCTGTTCTGGTAAAATCTACTACGACCTTCTTGCAGAGCGGGATGCTCGTAACATCAATAATATTTACCTTCTCCGCCTCGAGCAATTCTACCCGTTCCCCGCGCAATCCATGGTGAAAGAGCTGTCTCGTTTTCCAAATGCCGAATTTATATGGTGCCAGGAAGAGCCAAAAAACCAAGGTGCTTGGACCTTTGTAGAACCAAATATCGAGTGGATTTTGACGCGTATTGAACATAAAAACAAACGGCCTTTTTATGCGGGTAGAAACACATCCGCTTCGCCAGCGACAGGTCTAGCAGACCAACACAAATCTGAACAAACCGCGCTCGTTAATGACGCGCTGACATTAGAAGGTGAATGACCATGGTTGACGTAAGAGTCCCAACCCTAGGCGAAAGCGTAACTGAGGCCACGATCGCAACTTGGTTCAAAAAACCAGGGGATAGCGTGGCTACGGATGAAATGCTTTGCGAGCTTGAAACGGACAAGGTGACCGTCGAAGTGCCTAGCCCTGTTGCAGGTAAGCTAAGTGAAATTGTGGCGGCCGAAGGCGATGCTGTGGGTGTCGACGCCCTGCTGGCAATTATATCTGAGGGCGGCGAGGCTACGAATTCGTCCACAGCGTTCAACACCGATGATGGCGTCGATGTGATGGTCCCAGTGCTGGGCGAAAGCGTCACGGAAGCAACGGTTTCCACATGGTTTAAATCTGAGGGTGATGCCTTTTCCGCAGATGAAATGCTGTGCGAGTTGGAAACAGACAAAGTAAGTGTTGAGGTTCCGGCTCCTTCTGCAGGCATTCTCACCAAGATCATCGCTAACATTGGTGAGACAGTTGGGGCCGGCGGCAAACTTGCAGTCATTGCGCCAAGTCCTGCCGCCACTAAAGAGCCTCTTGCTGTTGCAGCTTTGCAGGAAACTGCCGAAGGCGGTAAGAAAAATGCACCTTCTGCCGAGAAATTGATGGCTGAAAAGGGCCTCACACCTGAGCAAGTAATTGGATCAGGACGGGATGGACGAATTATGAAAGGCGACGTAATGAAAGCCACTATGGCTCCAAAACCGCAAACAGCTGCACCTATTGCAGCAAATCAAGCAGCTCGTGAGGAACGTGTTAAGATGACACGCTTGCGCCAAACAATCGCGCGCCGCCTAAAAGATAGCCAAAATACGGCCGCCATGCTTACCACCTACAACGAGGTGGACATGACTGAGGTTATGGCATTGCGCAATGAATACAAAGATTTATTCTTTAAAAAACATGGTGTGAAACTGGGCTTTATGTCTTTTTTCACCAAGGCGTGTAACCACGCACTGAAAGAAGTGCCAGAAGTGAATGCCGAGATTGATGGAGAGCACATTGTTTACAAAAACTACGTTAACATGGGCATTGCGGCAGGCACACCAACAGGACTCGTGGTGCCTGTTATTAAAGATGCGCAAAATATGTCATTTTCTGCCATTGAGCAAGAAATCGGTCGCTTAGGGGCTTTAGCCCGGGATGGCAAACTTTCCATGGCGGATATGCAAGGCGGGTCTTTCACCATATCGAATGGTGGGATTTACGGCTCCCTCATGTCCTCACCTATCCTAAACCCACCACAATCAGGTATTCTTGGAATGCACAAAATCCAGAACCGTCCAATGGCCATAAAAGGAGAAGTTGTGATCCGTCCAATGATGTATTTAGCCCTATCCTATGACCACCGTATTGTGGACGGAAAGGGCGCAGTGACGTTTTTGGTACGTGTTAAAGAAGCGCTTGAGGATCCGCGTCGCTTGTTGATGGATCTCTGATTTTGTACTCAGTCGATTGACCGGGAAAGGGTACAACAAACGGCTCCCAAAAATAACGCACACATACTTATTCGTATGGTAAACGAAACTTGGGTGGACTTCGATAACACACAACTATCAGACCTGATGCCTCTCATTAAATTTTGGCTGACTTAATGCTAGTGTTTATCATTCTAGGCATTTTGGATTAAAACTGTTCGTAAATGTAAAGAATAGAAATAAAAGGATTGTAAATGATTTACCCTGCCACCCAAATTACCCGCTTACGCACCTATTATGTTAATTGGGCACTTTGGAACTGGTTTATCTGGCCTGTGGCTTCACTTACAACCATTGTTCTCTTAGTTGAAGACGCGTTATGATTTGCATTGACCACTTTGCTCTTGCCGCACAAACCCTTCAAATTGGACAAGAATATGTTCGCAGGTTGTCCGGCCTGACCATTCCTTTAGGCGGCGTGCACCAAGGCATGGGCACCCACAATTGTCTCATGGCCACCGGTGATGACAGCTACCTTGAGATCATAGCAAAT
Source organism: Paracoccaceae bacterium (assembly GCA_003447515.1). Lineage (GTDB taxonomy): Bacteria > Pseudomonadota > Alphaproteobacteria > Rhodobacterales > Rhodobacteraceae > Amylibacter. Next base: position 526 of record DLZA01000356.1, on the reverse strand, counting down.
GATCCAAATCAGCCAAACCCTGACAGGCCTCGACCTTTTGATCTAGACAATGCCGAGGTCGTGGCCAAAACGGCAGCTAATCCACACATCCAGACGGTAATTTTGCGCACGTGCGACGCAGCACGCGATATACGGAAAGCTAGAAATGCAGGCGTAGATCTAGGCAATATAGTAGATGCTGCGCGAGGTGATCTGAAGTGGCTACTTGTAATGCGCGAGGATCGGACGCTGGCTTTAAATGGTACTGCCCCACCTCTGATCGAATGGTCAATTGGACCCCATGTATCGCAAAGTATGCCAAACAAAGGTTTAATCCTGATTAAACTAAATATTGCCACGCCACAAGCTGATGCTTTAAACGCCTTGTTCAAAGCAATAGATGTGCAAGATGACCGCCTAGGTGTGGAATATGCGGCGATCAAAAAGATCACTGCCACATTAGAGTTACCAAGTGGTCAGAGAATCAAAATTGGTTGATCGCATTGAAGCAAAAAAATCAGCAGTTATGAGCACTAGGTTTTTAGAT
>DLZA01000242.1:4694-5190 GCA_003447515.1 Paracoccaceae bacterium | reverse complement strand
GTTGGCAGTCATAATGTTTTGGATGATATGATTGAACCTGCAGGTTATGGCAGGATCGGAAAGGGGGATATTGCCCCAACCATTTGTGCCCTCACGCATGGGAGCACAAATCAATACATGCTTCCTAAATCTAAATAGATCGCTTTCATTAGTGACAGGATAAAGCTCTCCGTTCCGAACCATTTGGGTCAGTAAGTTAGGCTTGCATAAAACCAAAAAACAAAATACGACCAGTTCGTCTGGTTTAGGGGTTTAGCTCAGTTGGTAGAGCATCGGTCTCCAAAACCGAGGGTCGTGGGTTCGAGTCCCTCAGCCCCTGCCAGATCATAAAAAATTAAACTTCATACCTTTTTTTTCCCTAATAAGGTTTGGTGGCCAGCCTGTTACTTACAGCGTCAAATACGTTTGCTTAGATCAAGATGTTGACACCCTTGAAAACAAGTGCGCAACCTCTAGCGTTACATTGGTTTCGTTTACGATAATTATCTCCATTTTA
>DLZA01000242.1:0-4317 GCA_003447515.1 Paracoccaceae bacterium | reverse complement strand
GACGCGTCATCAAAAAACGTTCAAAAAGCAATGCGGGCCTGGTGATGGTTGAAGGAAAGCTTGCCAAAAAAAAAATTTCCAGAATATGATGAGCGCTAAAGCGATTTTCGATAGCGTAGGAGGGAAGTAATGAAATGTTGTGGACCAGGCTACGCGTCGCCTGCTGAGGCGGTTAAAGCTCCTTCGGAGAAGTTGCTCTACACAATTGCGATTTATACAGGGACGGGCATTCAGAAACCTGACTATCTGGCGACGGTGGACGTGGATCCAGACAGCCCAACCTACTCCCGAGTGATCCACCGGTTAGAAATGCCAGGCATCGGGGACGAGCTGCATCACATGGGTTGGAACGCCTGTTCATCCTGTTTTGATGATGCCGGCATGTCGCGCAAATATCTGATTTTGCCGGGTGTGCGATCAAATAATCTACATATCGTCGATACCGCTACCGACCCGCGTGCGCCGCGTTTGCATAAGGTTATTGACGGGGCCGAGATCAAGGCGAAGACCAACCTTAGCGGCCCGCATACGGTGCATTGTCTGGGCTCAGAGATTATCATCTCGTTTCTGGGTGACGCCAAGGGTGAAGCACCGGGTGGCTATCTGCATCTCAACAAGGAGTTCGAGATTCAGGGTCGCTGGGAGAACTCGATGGGTGACATCAAGTTCGGCTATGATTTCTGGTACCAGCCGCGCCACAACGTGATGGTATCATCGGAATGGGCCGCACCCAATACTTTTATGCCCGGTTTTGATCTGGAGGAAGTGGGCCACCTAAAATACGGGCGCGAACTACATTTTTGGGATTTTGAAAAGCGAGAGCCAGTGGAGAGCTTCTACCTCGGCGAGGATGGTCTGTTGCCGTTGGAGGTGAAGTTCCACCATGATCCTGACAGCACTCACGGTTTCTGCGGGGCGGCACTTTCGACTAACGTCATCCATTGGTGGAAGAACGGTGACACGTGGCTGTGGGAAAAGATCATCGACATTGAAAATGAGATGCATCCTGACTGGCCGATCCCGCTGCCTGGCGTGATGTCGGCGATCTTGATCTCGATGGATGACAAGTATTTGTACCTTAACAACTGGCTGCATGGCGATATGCGTCAGTATGACATCAGAGATCCGCACAATCCGAAGCTTACGGGTCAGGTGTTTTTGGGCGGTCTCCTGGGTAAGGCACCGACGGTCAACGGGGTTGAGGTGGCAGGTGGGCCGCAAATGTTCCAGCTGAGCCTCGATGGCAAGCGGCTCTATGTCACCACCTCGCTGTTTAGTACATGGGACAATCAGTTCTACCCTGAGATCCGCACTAAAGGTGGGGTGATGGTGATGATCGATTGCGACCCGGTGAATGGTGGTATGAAAATTGCTGAGGACTTCATTATTGATTTTGGTAAGGAGCCAAATGGCCCTTCCCGCTGTCACGAAGCGCGCTATCCGGGTGGCGATTGCACGAGCGATATCTGGCTATGACAACTCATACCGTCACCATCACCAATCGCAACGGCGCGACCTTCGAGGTAAATAGCCGCCGTCCGCTGTTGGGACAGTTGCGGGATCAGGGCGTCGATCTTCCCTATGGTTGCGAGTATGGTGGCTGCATCACATGCGCTGCGAAACTGACCAAGGGTGAGATAGATCAACGCCGACAGGTGGCACTTAACAACCGGCAGATCGAGCACGGCTATGTGATCTTGTGCGTGGCTCGGGCGACCTCGGATATCACGCTAGAAATTGGCGTGGAGAGCCATGACAAACTCTACCGAAACCCGTTTCTTGACCCACTCCAACCTCACGAACTCAAGGCGGATATCGCCTCACCGAAGGTGTAAGCCCATGCCCGAAGCAGACGTTGATCACATCTACAACTACGATCCTAAATATTTGGCCGACATTCTGGCGTCGGTCAAAACCATAGCGATGGTTGGGGCCAGTGCGAACAAAACCAAGTTTAGCTATGGTGTGCTGCGGCAACTTAGCGAGATTGGCTATGATATTCTGCCCGTAAACCCCAATCCAAACATCACAGAGATCCGTGGGCTCAGAGCTTACCGATCGCTAGAAGAGATTGAAAAGCCCGTCGACATGGTGGACGTATTCAGGCCCAAAGAAGAGCTCTATGGCTTTGCAGAAAGAGCAATAGCCATTAGGGCTAAGGTGCTCTGGGGCCAAATCGGAGTTTACGACGACAATGCCGCGCGCCTTGCGGAAGACGCAGGCCTGCAGGTTGTTATGAATCGCTGCCCCAAGATTGAGCTCTTCCGACCCTTCTGGAAACCACGGTTGGATTTGGAAATTTGAGTGGCCGCGGTATGTTTTTCGACGTTTGGAGTGATGAAAGGGGCAACTCGCCCACCATCGAGAAGAAGCGATTCGAACATTTCCTCGTACGTTAATAAAAACAAGCTGTGCTGGTTTTGGTTAAATAAAAAAATATTAACTAAAAAACCTGAACTGAATTCCTCTTGTCTAAACCTGCACAAACAGCTATCGCACGAAAGCATTTCTTATTAGGGGCCCAGGATGGCTTTGACTAACCCGCTGCAGTTTACTCAACAAGTTCGCGCCGAAATTACTAAGGTTGTTTGGCCAACCCGCCGGGAAACTTTGATTACCACCGTGATGGTTTTTGTAATGGCGTTTGTTTTTGCGCTATTCTTTTTTGGTGTAGACCAGTTGGTACAATTTGTTCTGAACTTAATTTTGGCATTCTGACCTTGAATTTGCTTTGAGCGCGCTGTATCCGAAATAAATTCCTTCAGTAACGATCTTCAAAAGCAGACAAGGCAAATGGATCTGGTGGGACGTCGGGTGCTTTAGCACTTGTAAATGAATTTATCGCGGCATGGCCCGCTCAACACGAAGGTATTGGTCAAGATGGCGTTACGTTGGTATTCGGTTTCTGTTCTCTCTAACTTTGAGAAGAAAATCGCTGAAGCGATTCGTGAAGCTGTTGCACAAGAAGGCCTGGAGAATGAAATCACAGAAGTGCTGGTTCCGACTGAAGAAGTGATTGAAGTGCGTCGCGGAAAAAAAGTCCCAACCGAGCGCCGTTTCATGCCAGGTTACGTACTAATCCGGATGGAAATGTCTGAAAAAGGCTATCACCTTGTAAGTAGTATCAACCGGGTGACAGGTTTCCTTGGCCAGCCGGGCAAACCATCTCCAATGCGTGATCGCGAAGTTGCAGCCATTCTGAATCAAGTGGAAGAGGGTGCAGAACGCCCGCGTACATTGATCAATTTCGAAGTGGGCGAGAACGTTAACGTTACAGACGGCCCGTTCGAAGGCTTTTCTGGCATGGTCGAAGATGTGGACGAAGAGAACGCTCGCTTGAAGGTGACCGTGTCTATCTTTGGCCGCGCAACACCAGTAGAGTTGGAGTATACGCAGGTATCTAAGCAAACCTGAGTTTGACTTTGAAACATTTCCTGGCAATATGAATCACAGTTTGCTGTTTTTCTGAGGGATTATGTATGGGAAAATTTCTGACAGATCAGACTATTGCGGAGTTTCGAACGCAGGGCGCAACTCTTCTGCAAGGCGTTTTTGCCGATTGGGTTGACGTGCTGCGGGATGGTGTGGCGGCGAACATGGCGGACCCCGCACCCAATGCACGCAACTATCAGACTGAGGGTGGCGGAAGGTTCTTTGTTGATTACTGCAATTGGGACCGGATTGATCAGTATCGTGACTTTATTTTTAACTCTAACGCGGCAGCCATTGGAATAGAGTTGATGGGGAGTAAAAGTGCGCGGTTGTTCCATGAACATGTTTTGGTGAAAACGCCGAAATCGGGTACCCCAACGCCATGGCATCAGGATCTACCCTATTATTGTTTGGACGCTAACCAGACCGTGAGCTTGTGGATTCCGCTTGATGATATTCCGCGGGATCGTACTTTGGAGTTTGTGGCTGGGTCGCATGAGTGGGGTAAATTCTACCGCCCCCAAAGATTTGATGGCACGCCGCTCAATGAAGATGACGGGTTAGAGGAGCTTCCAGATATCGATGCTAATCGGAGAGATTACGACATCTTGAGTTGGGCCTTAGGTCCTGGGGATGCTTTAGCCTTTGATTACCGGACTGTGCACGGTGCGCCGGCGAACACGTCTGCGAGTGCGCAAAGGCGGGCATTTTCGTTACGGTTGGTAGGGGACGACGCTACGTTTGCAAAGCGCGCGGGCGTTGTTACATCGCCACCGTTTAATGATGTTGGGTTGCTGCATGGAGATGCGTTAGTGGGGCGGGAGTTCCCGCAAATTTTGTAAACATGTCATGGATTAAATACTAGGATCAAATGCGCCTCATTTT
>DLZA01000014.1 GCA_003447515.1 Paracoccaceae bacterium | reverse complement strand
AATTTTAACGCTGTGTTTGCCCCTTTGTCGCTAATCGGGGGTAGTTCCGGCAAATGGAGATAGCGACAATGAAACTGAATCAGCTTTCAGACAACCCTGGTGCAACTAAAAAGCGTAAGCGTATTGGCCGTGGTCCAGGCTCCGGCACTGGTAAAATGGGTGGCCGAGGCATCAAAGGGCAAAAATCCCGTTCAGGTGTATCAATTAATGGTTACGAAGGCGGTCAAATGCCATTGTACCAACGTCTACCAAAGCGCGGTTTCAATAACATTAATGCGAAGACACATGCTGTTGTGAACCTTGGCCTGCTGCAAAAATTTATTGATGAAAAGAAAATTGACAGCAAGAAACCAATTACAGAGGAATCGTTAGTAGAGTCTGGCTTGGTGCGTCGCATAAAGGATGGCGTTCGTATTCTGAACAAAGGCACTATTAGCTCCAAGATTGATTTGACAGTGTCTGGTGCATCCAAGACGGCAGTTGCTGCTGTTGAAGCTGCTGGCGGAAAACTTACTGTCACGACTGCGCCAAAAGTGGACGCGGGATCCTGATAGCCCTTGTGAGCGATGCTCAAGCGGCTTACATAACCTATTGTCAGGATTTTCGGAGCTACGTAAATTGTAGCGTGTCTCGCCGCTTTCCTGTGTCAAGCACCACTAGGGTGATGTTTTTAGAAAGGAACGTTCATGGCGTCTGCTGCTGAACAAATGGCATCCAATATCAGTTGGGGCGCCTTCGGGAAAGCCAAAGAACTTCAATCCCGTATCCTCTTCGCGCTTGGCTTGCTAATTGTGTATCGCATCGGGACATTTATCCCTGTGCCAGGAATTGATCCCATTGCACTAGAACAGTTTGTGGAAAACGCGCAACAAGGTGTTGGTGGCATCCTCAATATGTTTTCGGGAGGCGCAATCGGACGAATGGCGATTTTTGCGCTGGGGATTATGCCGTACATTTCAGCGTCTATTATTGTTCAGTTGATGACAGCGATGGTACCTTCGTTGGAACAGTTGAAAAAAGAGGGTGAGCAGGGCCGCAAAAAGATTAACCAATACACCCGATATGGTACGGTAGCACTAGCGATTTTCCAGTCTTACGGCATGAGCCGTGGTTTGGAAGCAAGCGATTTGGCCACAAACCCTGGGTTCTTATCGTTCCAACTGCCAGCAATGATTACACTGGTCGGTGGGACCATGTTCCTGATGTGGATAGGTGAACAGATTACTGCACGGGGTATCGGTAACGGTATATCCTTGATTATCTTTGTTGGTATCATTGCCGAACTTCCTGCGGCACTGGCACAGTTCTTTGCTTCTGGTCGTTCTGGTGCTTTGTCTCCTGCGGTTATCGTGGGTGTTATGGTTATGGTTGTCGCTGTAATTGCGTTCATTGTTTACATGGAGCGCGCTTTACGGAAAGTGCACATCCAATACCCAAAACGCCAAGTGGGAATGAAAGTGTATGGCGGTGAGAGCAGCCATTTACCAATTAAGCTGAACCCAGCGGGTGTCATACCACCTATCTTTGCTTCTGCATTATTATTATTGCCAACAACGATCTCCACGTTTTCCGGTACGCAAACTAGCCCTTTCATGAACATGCTTCTGGCGTATATGGGCCCTGGTCAGCCACTTTACTTGTTGTTTTTCGTAACGATGATTGTGTTTTTTAGTTATTTCTATACCGCAAACGTATCTTTTAAGACGGACGATGTTGCCGATAATCTGAAAAAGCAAAACGGTTTCGTTCCAGGCATTCGCCCGGGTAAAAAGACAGAAGAGTATCTTGACTATGTGGTTACTCGTTTGTTGGTCCTTGGCTCTGCTTATCTATGTGCTGTTTGTTTGCTGCCAGAAATTCTGCGCGCTCAGTTGGCGATACCTTTCTATTTCGGTGGAACATCGTTGTTGATTGTTGTGTCTGTTACCATGGACACAATCACTCAGGTTCAGTCGCACTTGTTGGCACACCAGTATGAAAGCCTGATCGAGAAATCAAAACTGCGTGGTAAGAATCGTAGTAAGGCACGAGGTGGACGTCGCGGCCGCTAGTGCCAGATATACTAGGAACTTTAGAGGCCGCACGAACAATTGTGTGGCCTTTTTCGTTGCCGTGTTTCGCTCATTCTGCAGCGTGTATTTGCAAGTATACGTTTCTTGTTTTCGCTATCCTCTAAAAGACGTTATGATCGTGAGTGAATCACGAAGGGAATTTACAATGAACATTATTCTGCTTGGACCCCCAGGCGCTGGGAAGGGCACGCAGGCAGCTATGTTGGTTGAGGAACGCAATATGGTTCAGCTGTCAACAGGCGATATGTTGCGGGCTGCGCGGACTTCTGGCACCGATATGGGCAAGATGGTTGCGGGCGTGATGGATCGTGGTGAGTTGGTCACAGACGAGATCGTGATTGGTTTAATTCAAGAACAGCTTGATACCCATGGGCCTGACACAGGTTTTATTTTTGATGGATTTCCGCGGACGTTGGCTCAGGCGGATGCTCTGGGGTCCTTGCTGTCCGCAGCAGGGCGATCGTTGGATGCGGTGATTGAATTGCGCGTCAATGACGATGTATTAGTCAATCGTATCGTTAACCGCGCAAAAGAGGCTGTTGCCGCGGGCGGAGTAGCGCGGGCGGATGACAACGAAGAGAGTTTGAAGACGCGATTAATGGCGTATTACAAAGATACTTCGCCGCTGATCGGTTATTACTATGCCATCAAAAAGCTACAGAGCATTGATGGTTTGGCGGAGATTGATGATGTGAAATTTTCCGTCAATGACGTTTTAAACAATATCTAATTGAGCACGGATGTTGTGCGCCACACTCATGAGCCGCGTACAAAGTGGTTCTAGATATTTGAGAGACAGAAAATTAGATCTGTTCGAATAATTGGGTAGTTATCTTTGTCTCAAGACACAGAAGTGAAATCGACTTGGTCAAGTTGTGTTTCAAAACTTGTAGAAATCCGTTGGGCTTTACAATTAATAAAGGTTGGAAAATCATATCATTAAAGGGGGAGCGCTGTGAATCAGCCATGGACTAAGTATTTTTCAGAAGAAGCCAAAAATTTTGATCTGAACAACATGGGAGCGCAAACGTTTTCAGAATTATGTGACTACGCAGCAGTGCAGTACGGTGACAAACCAGCGTTAACGACGATCTTGCCCACGGGGGCAGAGGCGACGATCTCTTTTGCGAAGCTTAAAGAAGAGGCAGAGGCCTTTGCAATATACTTGCGGGAAATCTTAAAGCTTAACCTTGAGGATACTGTTGCGGTAATGACGGCGAACTGTATTGGCTTTGGCGTAGCCTGCATGGGGATAGCAAAGGCTGGCTGTGTCAGCACTAATGTGAACCCACTTTATACGGCACCTGAGTTGGAGCATCAGTTGAACGATAGTGGTGCAAAGGTTTTAGTAATCATTGATTTGTTCGGGGATAAAATTGACCAGGTAGTTCACAAAACGGGCGTGGAAACAGTTATTACGCTGTCCTTGTTAGAGTATTTTCCAGGCCTAAAACGCACAATCCTGGGCTTTGTGCTGAAGAAGATTAAAAAGGTTATTCCTGACATGCGCACATCCCACGTGACGTTAAAATCGGCGTTGGCGGCGGGCAAAGCGAAGACTGGAGATGTAACGAGTTACACTGAAAGTGTGTTACCCGATGATGTTGCGTTATATCAGTACACAAGTGGTACGACAGGGCGAAGCAAGGGTGCTGAGCTATCACATCGGTCAGTTTTGGCGAATGCTTATCAAGCTGAGTTGATGACCAATGATTTAATGGGAAGCGAAGAGGAAACTGTTTTAGTGATATTGCCGCTCTATCATATCACGGCATTTGCGCTGATTTTTGTCGCTGGTTTGCGGACGGGTGCGCACAGCATTTTGGTTCCAAGCCCGCGTCCACTAGCAAACCTGAAGTTAGCTTTTGAAAAACACAAGGTTACGTGGTTTACAGGGATAAATACACTTTTTGCGGCGCTATTAGTGGAGCCTTGGGCCAAGAAAGAACTTTTTGAAAATGTACGATTTTGTGGGTCTGGGGGTGCGGCACAAACCACAGGTGTAGCGCAGAAATGGCAGAATAAAGTGGACGTGCCAATCCGTCAGGGCTGGGGTATGACAGAATGTTGTGGCGTGATGACGCTCAATCCATCAAGTGACAATCGGCTTGGATCCGTTGGCATTCCTGTGCCGGGTATGGATGTTCGCATTGTGGATGATGCTGGCAATGATGTACCGCTGGGTGAGGTCGGTGAGGTGATTGGGCGGGGGCCAACTCTTATGAAGGGGTACATCAATCGGCCTGAAGCTTCTGCTGAAGCGCTGGTTGATGGGTGGTTGTATTCTGGTGATATCGGTGTGATGGATTCTGATGGCTATATCGAGATAGTGGATCGGAAGAAGGATATGATTCTTGTGTCTGGTTTTAACGTGGCTCCCAACGAGATTGAGGAAACGATTTCTACTATGGCTGGCGTCGTTCAGGTGGGTGTGGTGGGCTATTCCGATAAAAAAACAGGCGAGGCTGTAGCCGCGTTTATTGTGAGGGCAGATCATAGCGTGACCGAAGAAAGCGTACGCGAGGTATGTAAAGCCGGGCTGACGAATTACAAAGTGCCTAAACGGATTGAGTTTGTGGAGGAAGTGCCTGTCACGTTGTCTGGTAAAGTGCTGCGGCGCGAGCTGCGGGAAACGCATTTAGGGTGACTTTTGCTGTCTTCACACGTCTGAAATAACTGCGCTGTCATCTTTTGCTTTTTTAGATTGGTCTGTTAAAAT
>DLZA01000260.1:4755-9318 GCA_003447515.1 Paracoccaceae bacterium | reverse complement strand
CCGTATTTATTTTAAACCTTCTGAAGCTTACGTTGTGAATGACTTCGAATAAACGTCAATTCAAGCGTTTAAAAAGCATACGGTGGCTAACGTGCGGGCGGTTATTCAATTTAATGTTCCATCTCCCACTTCCTGAAAGTGTCGCTCACATGGCACTTAATCAAGGTGTAAGTTGCAATGGTTAAACCCAGCATAGCTTCAAATCCATTGCGACTTTAGGTGGCGCAACGAAAACGAGGCATGGGCAACAAAAGATCTCTCACTACTTAGAGTGGTCTCAAACCAAAATTCACAAACCAGATCCACTATCTTCCGAGACAGCAGCTAAGCCCATTTTTTCTTGCATTCAGGACTCGATCGAGGGCCTCTCGCAACACATGCGCCATCGCCTCTTTACCCTCATACGCCTTCACGTTAAACGAATTGAAAAGGCAATGCCAAAGGATTAGTCTTATGAAAGCGCGCGTGCACATTACTCTTAAAAACGGTATTTTAGATCCACAAGGGGCGGCAGTTTCGCACTCATTGGGCGCGCTTGGATTTGATAATGTGAATGACGTACGTCAAGGCAAAGTGATCGAGCTGGATTTGGCAGAAACCAATAAAGCAGTGGCAGAAGCGACTGTGACACAGATGTGTGAAAAACTTTTGGCAAATACGGTGATTGAAAACTATGCAGTGGAAATACTGTAATGCGAGCCGGCGTTGTTCAATTTCCAGGTTCTAACTGTGACCGCGATATGGCAGTCGCGTTGGAAAACGTATTGGGTAAAGGTGCTGTGTCAATGATTTGGCACAAAGACACAGCGCTCCCTGAGAGGCTCGATGTAATTGGTATCCCTGGTGGGTTTTCTTTTGGCGATTATCTCCGTTGTGGGGCTATCGCGGCGCGCTCCCCAGTTATGAATGCCGTGGTCGCATTTGCCAACAATGGTGGCTACGTTTTTGGGCTCTGCAACGGTTTTCAAATATTAACGGAGTCAGCACTGCTGCCCGGTGTATTAATGCGAAATGCGGGGTTGAAGTACATTTGTAAGAACGTCGAATTAACCGTAGAGGCTACTGACTCTCCGTTTACGTCGAACTACGAGAAAGGCCAAATAATAACAGCTCCAATTGCACACCACGACGGAAACTATTCCGCAGATACCGAGACACTCAAAATGCTGCGTAATGATGGTCGGATTGCATTTAAATACATCGCTACACCAAATGGGTCGATGGACGATATTGCCGGCATTTTATCCGCAAACAAACGGGTGCTTGGCATGATGCCTCACCCAGAACGGCTAAATGATCATGAACTGGGGGGTGCCGATGGTGTGCATTTCTTTGAAGGTATAGCAAATGCGCTGGTCTCTGCCTAAAGTCCCTACCCCGCTTGAGATTGATGGCTCACGCGCATAGTCTGCGCTAATGAAACACGCCAGACAAAATATGATTAAAAGTTCGAATTGGGCTCTTCGTTTTGGCATCATTCTATTTTTGTTGCTGGCGTGCCTATCAATTTGGGCGTCAAATGCTTATTTTACCCAACAATTTTCGGAAGGCACACGCCAGGACGCAAAGGCTCAGATGGCTCTCTATTCGGGGCGTTTGGTCAGCGAACTGCAACGAAATTCAGTTGTGCCACTCTTATTGTCGAGAGACACAACATTGATTTCTGCACTAAATTCCAACGATTTTGTTGGAACATCACAACGTTTAATTTCTTACAAAGGCGAAATTGAAGCAAAATCTATTGTTTTGCTCGACAATGCTGGGCGGATTGTAGCAGCGTCTGATCGGCGTGAGCTGGGAGCCGTACTGCGCGAAAATAGTTTTTTTATTGAGGCGCTACGCTCTCCGGACACTGTTTTCACCACGTCAGGAGTCAATGAGGGGCGGCTCGGGTTTTTTTACTCTCGCAAACTTCAAAGCCAAAAAGAAACTGTGGGTGTAATCCTAATTGAAGTGGATCTGGAACAGATGTTCGGCCGTTGGTCCAATCGTGACAGCATCATTTCAGTAACGGACAGCCGGGGCATCATTATTCTGTCCACCAAACGCCAATTCCGCCAGCAGACCATTGAGCAGGCATTGGCTACTCAACCTGCATTGTCTCCTGTCGAACGAGCTTGGCGAGCAACTGGGGAATGGAAACACACAATAACGGACGCAAACTTTCAGGGAAAGCCTCTATTCAGACTCGATCAGAAAATTCCATTTCAAGGTTGGCATTTGAATTATCTCGCAAGCTTTGAAAGTGTACGCACGCGGGTAAACGCGATATTAGCGCTAGAGCTAATGGCACTGGCCATTTTGACAGCACTTGGGTTTTACATACTGTCGCGGCGCGCCATTCGCCAATCATTTTTATTTCAAGCAGAGAGCCGTAAATTACGAGCTTTGAACGAACGTTTACAAAACGAAATAGCCGAACGGGAGCGGATAGAGAAAGATTTAGAGGTGGCAGAACAATCGTTAGCACAATCCTCCAAGCTGGCCGCTTTGGGTGAAATGTCGGCTGCTGTGAGCCACGAGCTGAACCAACCATTGGCAGCCATGCGAACCTATTTGGCAGGGGCAAAACTATTGTTACAACGCCGACGCCCCATTGAGGCAATGAGCAGTTTCCAGCGTATTGATGATCTTATTGAACGCATGGGATCCATCACTAGGCAACTCAAGTCCTATGTCCGTAAAGGTGGCGATGATTTGATTGAGGTGGATATGCGGGATGCTATCAATACTTCTTTAACCATGATGTCACCACAGTTGAGCCAACTGAAAGTGGAAATACGCTCCGTTCTACCGTCTGATCCTGTGATGGTCTTGGCAGATAAGGTTCGCGTAGAGCAGGTAATAGTTAACCTACTCCGCAACGCGCTTGACGCTACAAAAATGCAGGAACACCGGCGGATTGATGTCAATCTGGCACCAGGGGATATGGTAAAACTATCCGTACGCGATAATGGACCTGGGATCGAAAACCTAGATTATCTGTTTGAGCCGTTCTACACCACCAAGAAACCTGGCGACGGCGTGGGCCTTGGACTGGCGATTTCTTCCGGTATTGCCAAGGACCTAGGTGGGCGCCTGATCGCGCGAAATACCAAAGCAGCGGGTGCGGTCTTTGAGTTTTGGCTTCCCAAATACAATAAATTCTCAAACGAGACTCCGACACAAGCAGCAGAGTAGGCCAAAAAATGCCCAAACAAATGACAATTGCTATCGTGGACGACGAACAAGACATGCGCGAAAGCATCTCACAATGGCTCTCTCTGTCTGGTTATCGCACAATTACATTCTCAAGCGCAGAGGCTGCTTTGAAAAACTTGGAAAGTGATTTTGCAGGGATCTTTATCTCAGACATTAAGATGCCAGGCATGGACGGAATTTCATTTCTGAAACGTTTGCAGAGCATCGACAATCAGTTACCCGTCATTTTGATTACAGGTCATGGTGATGTAGCAATGGCTGTGGATGCGATGCACATAGGAGCCTATAACTTCCTAGAAAAGCCCTTTGATCCTGAACGCATGGCAGAGTTGACCAAGCAGGCTGTGCAAAAGCGCCAGTTGACGCTTGAAAACCGCGCTTTGCGTCGTGAACTATCTGATGGGACGGTTTTATTACGGAAGCTGATGGGGTCTTCCCCTTTGATGGAACGGTTACGCGAAGACATCCTCGACATGGCACAAGCGGATGGGAATATCTTGATATCTGGTGAAACGGGCACTGGGAAGTCGCTGATTGCACATGCTTTACACGCTTGCGGACCCCGCCAAGGCAAAAAATTTATTACAATTAATTGCGCTGCATTCACAGAAGAAGAGCTAGCACGGCGCCTATTTGGCCCTTTGGAAGACGGCAAGCCTGGGATCGAGGCGTCCCTTGGGGGAACATTGTGTATCGAAGATGTTGAAAGTCTACCTGGATCGATCCAAGCCCGCTTGATTGGGGCGATAGAAGATCATGATTGCGGTGCCGATACGTCGCCGCTTCGGATCATTGGGATCTCAAATGCGCCCGATCCAAATGTGTCCTTAGAAGATAACATTCGCCGAGACCTGTATTTCCGTTTAGCAGCCATGGATATTACCCCACCACCTCTACGCCAACAGGGGGACGACATCCTCTCCTTGTTCAACAAATATGTTGAAACATTCAAGCATGAATACGGGTGTGAAGGTCCAGAAATATCCGCCAAAGATGCTGCACAACTTTTGCAGGCACCTTGGCCTGGCAATATCCGCCAATTAATTAATCTGGCCGAACGGGCCGTGTTGCAACACCGTCGTGGGAGCTATTCCATTGCGAACTTGTTGATAGACGACCCTTCGGGGCCTACACCAGAGGTGATTACCGAAGGCAAGCCACTGAAGGAATATGTTGAGGCGTTTGAGCGGATGTTAATCGACAACACCATGCGTCGCCATAAAGGTTCTATTCAGTCTGTTATGGACGAGCTGAGCCTTCCAAGGCGTACGTTGAACGAGAAGATGACAAAGTATGGACTGATGCGTAGTAACTACGTCGACTAACTGTACATCAAATGGTTAAAAAGCAAACATTGCCTGG
>DLZA01000260.1:4071-4365 GCA_003447515.1 Paracoccaceae bacterium | reverse complement strand
TGCGCTCTTACTGTTGTGATATGACCAATATTATTTACAGCATAGCTTTTTCCTTTGAATGACTTCAACTCATCACAATCCATTTAGAGATATCGGACTTATCAGCCCGCCACCAAATACTTACAATGATTTTTCCAAGCAGGTTTTTTATCCAATATTTTTTTAAAAAAGTAAGGAGAAATACCCATTGGATCGAGCATTCTCTTGACTCACTACGTTTTGAAGTGAACTTTTTAAAAAAGTGTTAAGAATACCTAGCCACAAATTGGAGCCATGGTTATCAAAGAATTAGCA
>DLZA01000260.1:0-3705 GCA_003447515.1 Paracoccaceae bacterium | reverse complement strand
CAGTCGTGACAATGTTTAGCGCTAAATGAATTCGTGCAATCAAGCAATATATGGCAGAGTTTTTATCATTGTTTCATACACACTAAGTAAATGTGGACGTAGTCCATCGCGTGGCCCTCTGGACAATTAGCCACCATCGCTTCGTAGCGCTGATAAAAAGTATCTATGATGCCAGCCCGGTCTACCGGGCTTCGCTCACGGCTGAGGCCATTAGCGAAGGTTGGTTCGGACCAGCTGCGCAAAGTTGGAATGTAATCGCTCGCAAATTCTTTTGGGTCTTCGCCCGCTTCGGAATATTGCTGTTCAAAGGGGCAACGGACAACACGGGCCTCCACATGCTCCAAACGCAAACCTGATGCGTACGCCGCGCTATTTTTATCATTAAGGGGTGCGATAAATTGATCTTGGGTGCGATACACTTGGGGAAAGTTTGTATTAACAAATTCTTCCTCGGTAATAAGGCCATCATCGACCAAACTACGCCAGTGCAGAGCAAACGTATCGAACATATTAACACCACCTGTGTTTCCTAGATACTGCCCTTCACTATCAATGCCAAAGTTGAACAAGCACAGGCGCGCACCCCGCTTCATTTCAGCCCCACGCTTGGCAAGCATATTATCCCAATCTGCCGCACCTTTGTCTTCGTAGGCTTGGCGCGTTTTGCCCGTTGCCCCCACCATATGAACATGATTCTCAATATTACAAGGAACAGCTGTAATGTAATGGCTCGCAGTCGCTGAGAAGCCAAGGTCGAGCGTATCTGAGGGCAAGATTGCCTCATGAAAAGACGTCGCGGAGGCCATGGCGTGGATACCAGAAACTTCGTTCAAATAAGTTGCTTCACCCGTAAGCCCATGGACTATCTGGAAGACTTGACTGAAATCATTTCGCGGCAGATCCGTGTAAATCATTTCAATCGGACGTTCAGGAGCTCGTTCGCGCACGTTAGCTAGGACACGGCGCCACATGTCAAGAGATGTACCCCCATCGGCTGCTCCCATATCCGTGGCACGGAATACACCACTTCGTTTGGAAGGGTCCATGCGGTCCACGGCATCAATAACCATTTGCGTTGCATTGTCCATAACGTGCTTCGCACCGATGGTGGCCTTGGAATAATAGCCTGCGCCTTTCATTGCCATAAAGTCTGTTGTCTCTTCGCGTGCCATTCGCATATCTCCCGAACATTTCAGTCACAGATTTGCAGCAAAGATTTACAAAAGCAAGCGTGAGACGCATCAATTGGAGATCTTGATACCCGCGAGCGCACTTTGCAAATCGCCATAACCAGTAAACCGATATTCCAATGGCAAACCTAATTTTTTTGCACATTCAAGCGCTTTGGCTTCAAGAGTACGATCTTTAGATTGAGCCTGATAAACCAATTTAGTGTAATTGCCAAAGTACATTTCAATCAGTTCAGGATGCCTGTCCAGCCCCAAAGGCTTAATTATAAACGCATCAAATTGTCTTACCAAGAAGTCGGTTAAATAAAAGGCAGTGATTTCGTCTTTTGAAGTCATAGCAAAGATTTCATTACCCTCAAAGAATGAGTAGCAATGCGGACCTGCAATCATTTCCACCCCCAATTCTTTGCACTTTTCTTCGAGCAAGCCACCCGTGCCACAATCTGCGTAAGCAATGAAAATCTGGCTGTAGATGCTGCGATATTGGATGACGGCCTTCTCAACAGCATCCACAATCTTTTCAGGATACAAATGATATTTTGCAGGCAGACAAGTCAAATCTAGGTGCGTCCACTGGTTGATTTTAAACAGAGCAAGGATCTCACGTGCTAACGCCCCACAAGCCAAAACCAACACACGCGCACGATCATGTCCACTCGCGTCCAAGCCTTGTTCCGTCAACGTTTCATCATCGACGAGCATTAGCGCCTAAGCACTCATCTGATTGTGCTTCTTTGCCATGAACTCTTTGGCGGTTTCAACGGCTACTGCTGCATCTCGGCAATAGGCATCTGCGCCAATGGCTTTGCCAAATTCTTCGTTCAGCGGCGCGCCACCCACTAATACGGTATAGTCATCACGCATACCTTTTTCGATCATCGTATCGATTACCACCTTCATATATGGCATCGTTGTTGTGAGTAACGCAGACATTCCTAAAATATCGTAATCGCCATTCTCCAGCTCATCGATATAATTCTCAACAGGATTGTTTATGCCAAGGTCTTTAACCTCAAAGCCAGCACCTTCCATCATCATCGTCACAAGATTTTTGCCAATGTCGTGTATGTCGCCTTTAACGGTACCAATGACCATATTGCCCAACCGCGGAGCACCAGTTTCAGCAAGCAGTGGTTTGAGAATGGCCATGCCACCCTTCATAGCGTTTGCAGCTAGTAAAACCTCAGGTACAAAAAGAATTCCATCACGGAAGTCGATCCCAACTATACGCATTCCCTCAACCAACGCTTTGGTCAGCACGTCATAAGGTTGCCACCCGCGTTCCAGAAGAATATTGACCGCATCTACTATTTCTTCCTTCATACCATCGTACAAATCATCGTGCATTTGTGGCACAAGTTCATCGTCACTCAATTCAGACAAGATGATATCTTCTTCATCAGACATTAGCATTAAACCCTATTACAGTTTATGCCGCTTATGCGGCTTGATTTAGTAAGTAATACTATGCATGTGCGACCAAACTACAAAAATAACGACATTGTTTTTTACCATTCCGACCGAATGGCGCAAACTAGGTCCGGCGGCGACGGCGCACACGAGTTGACACGGTTGGTTCCCCGGTGCCGTCACTTGTCGAAGAAAATTCGCCCAGAACGGCACAGATCTCAGCCAAGTCTGGTTGTTTCCCTACCGGCTGCGTTTCAAGAGAAGTCCGCATCGCAGCGAGGTGTTCGGGCATGGTGCCACAGCAGCCACCAATAATGCTTGCCCCACAATTACGAGCCAAAACGGCGTATTGCGCCATGAGATCTGGCGTACCATCGTAGTGGATATGACCGTCCACGTATTTTGGAATGCCTGCGTTTCCCTTTGCGATAATCGGGTGATTTGGGTTGGCAGAACTCATTCCTAGCACTGTGCGGAGTAGGTCAGATGCTCCCACCCCGCAATTAGCCCCAAACGCTGTGGGTTGGTAGGGCAACCCTGCAACCATTTCAACCATACCGGAAGACGTGACCCCCATCATTGTCCGCCCTGCAGTGTCAAAGCTCATGGTTCCACACCAGAATGCACCGACATTGCCAATGGCCTCTGATGCCGCAGCAAACTCTTCAGGAGCGGAGATGGTTTCAATCCAGAGTAAGTCTGCGCCACCCTCCATTAAACCACGAGCTTGTTCCTCGAACATCTCAACCGCGACCGTGTGCGAAAGTTGACCAACAGGTTCCATGATGTCACCCGTTGGACCCATAGATCCTGCAACGATCACATCGTGGTTTGCTTTGTCAGCCACTTCGCGGCCAATTTCTGCTGAAATACGGGACAGCTCGCGTGCTCGTTTTTCAGCACCGTGTAGTTTAAGCCGTGAAGCATTGCCTCCAAAACTATTGGTTAAGAACAAATCAGAGCCTGCATCCACCGCACCTTGATAGAGTGTAGCAATACGGTCGGGATGCCATTCATTCCACATCTCCGGTGCCTCGCCTGCCTCTAGACCCATATTAAAGAGATTCGTCCCAGTAGCACCGTCAGCCAAGATCCACCCCTTTTC
>DLZA01000256.1 GCA_003447515.1 Paracoccaceae bacterium | reverse complement strand
TTGACGTTCGAACCTCTGCACATCTGAACTGACTTCTTTCGAAGTCACTTCTCACTAACCGGCATTACTGAACCGATCAGTGGTCACTTAATATTTGTATATGTGTCTGAGTTACCAAAGTAACAAAGAACCACAACAAACGTGAAGCTGACTATACATCATCGACATTAGGCCCGAAGGCCGTCTGTCTAGTAAGTTGATATGTAGAAGTCCGTCCGTCGAAACGAAACCTGACCGCCCACATATCTCTTCAGATACTATCAATTTCAAAGAGCCAGAGACAAAAAATAACCGAAGCGCCTTCTACTTCCAGGCGCGCCCGCCGCTCAATGTCTCTATTTTCGAGCCTTAACTTCTAGCACTTAATGCTATCTGTGTCCAGTTCTTTTACCTCCGACTTGCGACTGTTGAAGTCGCTCGCTTTCGGTAAGGGGGTGTTTAGGGTTAGTACCTCAGACCCGCAACCCCTTTTTTTCGGAAATAGGTATTTTTTTTAAAATTACCAAAAAGCTTCATATTTTTAAGGGGTTATATTTTAAAAATTTCATAATCCTTTCAGAAGATTTATGAAAATTACCGTCCTCAGGTAGTTTAGCACTGCATTTTAGACAGTTATCCACAGACTCGTTAATGAATCTGGTAAATCTTTCCTTGGTGCACTCCACGATTCATCACAATCAAACACCGACTCACCCCCTACGAAACGTGATTCCGAATTACTTCGTTCAAAAAGTTGCCGATTACACACTGATTCCGTCAAAAACAGCTTGGTTCAAACCGACTTAAGCCATTTCATCCCTAAGGGTCGGCTTTATTCACTCGCTTTGACAGCCTTTCAGCCGACTCGACTCGCTCAGAATAGCGATCCACCAGATAATCAGACCGGTCTCTGGTTAGCAGGGTGAATTTCATCAGCTCCTCCATCACATCAACCACTCTATTGTAATACGGACCTGCGCGCAGGCGGCCTTGCTTGTCGAATTCTTGCCAGGCTTTTGGGATAGAGGACTGGTTTGGAATCGTAATCATCCGCATCCAACGTCCTAAAACTCGCAACTGATTCACTGTGTTGAAACTTTGCGAACCGCCAGAAACCTGCATAACTGCCAAAGTTTTGCCTTGAGTCGGTCGCATTCCTCCCAAATTCAGGGGAAGCCAGTCTATCTGTGTTTTCATTAAACCGGTCATGGATCCATGACGTTCAGGCGAAGACCAAACCATACCATCACATCGCATCGCAGCCTCGCGCAGTTCAACAACTTTTGGGTGGCTGTCGTCTTCACTATCCACCAATGGCAAATACCTGGGATCAAATAACTCACACTCAGCACCGTAGGCCGTTAAAATCCGCGCAGCCTCTTCCGCGGCACATCTACTGTAAGAAAGTGTACGTAGTGACCCGTATAGAAATAGGAACTTAGGGGGATTCCGCTTGGCCCCCAGTTTCGCACAGTCAATTAATTCGAATTCAGAACGGTCAATGTTTGGCTGGTCATCCATCCGCCTCTCCTTGCAAGGGATCATATCTGAAACTGTATCAACACACTGATGCGCACGCAATTTTTCTCGATACCGTAATCCACGCGAAGATGCTATGATTTACTGGTTTAAAGTAATAGCCGTGCAACAGAACTTTGGAATGGAGAGGCTTCTTGAAAGTTATACAGATTCTTACAAATGTTTTTCTTACTAAGAAAGAGGCAGATCTATTAGCTAGTAATCATGTTGAAAACTTTCCAGAACATTTAAAATTGTTCAAGGAAAATGGTCTTGAGCGAGTCATCCTAAAAAAAAGACATAAAAGATGACGGTAGTCATAGAATTTATACTATTGCTATTTTCTCTGATCAGAGGTCGTACAATAAATGTTTACCACTTTTAAAAAAATATGCTGAACTTGTTGAACCATCTAAATCTGAACTTCCACAAAAGATGATTTCAAAAGTTTCTATAGTCCTGCATGATACCGATAGTTAGTGAGCTTAACCGGAACGCAAATGCTTCACACCTCGGTAACCGATCAAAACCACAAAAACACCAAAATAGATCAGTGGCTCCGCCTGCCATGTCTTCTTTAAAAAAATGAAATGCGTCACGCCCAAAAAACATGCCACATAGACCCACCAATGCAGTTTACGCCAAACCACAGTACCCAGTTTGCGAATGGACCAACTATTCGACGTTATTGCGAGCAATAATAAAATTAAAAACGAAACAACCCCCAAAATTATATAGGGCCGCTGCGTTAAATCTTTAATGATCGGCTTCCACATCAACTGCTTATCAAGCAGCAGATAAACCACCAAATGTGCAAACACATAAAAAAAAGCCATCAGCCCGATCGATCTACGAAACTTGATCAAATTCAATCTTAGCATATCCCGCAGCGGTGTAATCAACAGTCCTAAGACAAGAATTCGCAGAGCAAATTCACCCAACCCATGTTCCAAATTTTCCACAGGATTCGGACCAGGGTCTCGCAAAACACTCCAAAACAGGGCTACACCAGGAAACAGCAATAAGATATACATTGTCCAAGCAGGGGTTTTTTGCACAACAGTGTTCAACGACATAATGTTCTCCGACAACCTGCATCGTTATCATCCAACCTGCAGCAGAATACGCAGATCCACGTGGCTAACTCGAGTATCAGAAGCGTTTCAATGTACCCCATGGGCTCGCAATGGACGGCGCAATCCAATGATGCGCTCAGCCTCTTCGCCTTTGCCTTGCCGCAACAACACGTTGACCAAACTATACTCTAGCAAATCCCGCTGTGCACGGCTGCCACCCAACCGCGCGCCATCCACCAAAGCCTTGCTCAAAGCAGTTGTAGCACTGGCCCAATCCTGTCGCCTGATGGCCTCAAAGGCCTTTGCGCAATCTTGCACAACATCAGCTGCAAACCCTTTAGCCGCATCCACGTAGTCGGCCAATTCATCCTGTCGTCCTGCCATCGCATGAGCCAGTGCTGCATGCATGTCAACGAAACTATTACCTACACGGGGAAACGCTTTGGAAGCGTATTCACTGATGTGTTGCCAACGCACAGGATCTACCACCTGCCCGGCCAACTCCGCACGATACAAAATAGACGCAGTATCGGTGATCATATTTATCGGCAAACCAATGGATGCATCGGGCTTTACCTCTTCATCAACCCAAGCCCACATTTTGTCCATGTCACCCTGCTCCAATGCCCAGAGCGCAACATGCCAGGCTAAATGTCCGTGCATCATGCCAGCACGACTATAGCCAGGCATCCAGTTTTCTAAAAATCTGATCCCATCAGTAAGATTACCTGCCTCATAATAAACATGCGACCGCACATGTGCTGCATGCGAATGATCCCGCTTTATAGTAAGCGAACGCTCAACCAATTTGCCAGCTTCCGCCAATTTCCCCACTTCACACAGCGAAAACGCGTGCTGTGTCAGCATCCACCAATCTTCACCGTAATGTGGAGCCAACATTGATGTGAACGCAAATAACTCTGCCTCACGTCCTTTATGACCTGAAAACCCAATCATTCCAAACACACCTGTACTTAGCCCCACGATAATCGCATCCCGCGGATAGGAAGCCACATGTTCTTTCAAGGCCACCAAAGCCTTGGCGGCCTGACCTTCAAATTGTAACCGCATTACATTTAGATGAGATAGCTCCCGCGTGGTAGCACCGTTTGATACCTTTATCGCCTGCGCCAAAGCAGCCTTTGCCCGACTCATGTCATTGGAGAGAGCCAGCGCTCGTGCCAATCCCGAATAACCAAGAACAAATTTATCATCCGCGGCAATCGCCGCCTCAAACGGTGTCGCCATATCCGCCGCACCAGACAAAACACGATCTACACCCATGACGTAATGATCTCGCGCTGCGTCTGATTCAGTGGTGATTTGATTGTCGTAGCGATCGCGCCGCATACTGGCCTTCCTTGATGTGCAAATTGAAATCTAGTGCAGCAACGTACAAACGCAAAGCACATTTCGGCAATTCTTAGATTTCCAAAAATACAGTCGTTAAGCTCCCGCAATAATTGTTAGTTTCGAAATAAATAAAACCAACCGCCCTGTGCCATGACAAACTTTACCAAACACAATGTTAATTAGCACTTAGGCGATAATTACTCCAAGAATCGTCGCAAGGGCCATGATACATAGTCTCGACCTACCGATGCGCTTGATCTTTGTGCCAAAACGATCACAAGCATAGCCTTTTAGCCAAAATCCATCATTTCTGCCTTAGCACTGAAGCATTCAACCGCACCACATCAGACAATTAATTCACCACACTAGGCAACCCAAATTAATTGACCTCAAACTACAATTTTCATTACATGCCCTCACAAGCGCTAGCCCTACACTACTCCAGTCACAAAACAACTTCAGAAGGCGCCGCCGTCACCATAACCTAAACATAGTTAGCCCGTTGCCGACACAAACGAGAACACCAAACTCAAAAGCTGGACACTCAATTCCGCACTGTAAGCTAAACGTCTAGTAAAACTTCAACAAGTCCATGCCGTCGTACAGGCTCGCCACTTCTTCACCGTAGCCATTGAACTTCAGCGTTGGCTCCTTTTTAGCAAACAAGCCTGATCCAATAATCCGATGAAACGTTTGTGACCAGCGTGGATGGTCCACCTCCGGATTCACATTACTGTAAAATCCGTACTCGCGCGCGTTCAGTTTGTTCCAAGTCGTGGGCGGCTCCTTTTCTGTCAACGTAATTTTCACAATGGATTTTATTGATTTAAACCCGTATTTCCAAGGTACAACCAAGCGCAAAGGTGCGCCGTTTTGGTTTGGCAGCGGTTCACCATACAGCCCCGTTGCCATAAAAGTAAGCGGATGCATCGCCTCATCCAAACGCAGACCTTCGACATAAGGCCAAGGGAAAGAAGCGTTTTTCTGACCATGCATTTCCTCGGGCCGCAGCAGAGTTTCAAATGCCACATATTTAGCACTGCCTTGTGGATCAGCCTTTGCAATCAAATCCGAAAGCTGAAACCCAACCCAAGGCACGACCATCGACCACGCTTCCACACAGCGGAACCGGTAGATGCGCTCTTCGAGCGTCATATCTTTCAAGATATCTTCCAACGCAAAATTGCCAGGGTTGTTGACCAATCCACCAATTTCCACAGACCAAGGATCCGTCGTCAACGCCCTTGCATATTTCGCAGGATCACCTTTATCCGTACCAAACTCGTAAAAATTATTATATCCAGTTACGTCTTCAAAAGACGTCAGTTCCAGCCCAGCTCCATATTCCGTCTTGGCTGCCGAAGGTAAACCCACTGTAGCTGTCAAACCCAGACTAGCAGACCCAACCACCAACTGACGACGGTTCATAAAATCTTGCCGAGGCGTCACACTCGAATACTTTATCTCGCTCTTAAAACGGGTCATAAGCTGTGTTCCTTTTTTAGATCTCATCCTAAAATGGCGTGCTGGTGGCATATTTCCAACGCAAAATGCCTTTATCATAACATTGTTGGGAAGGAGGCAATCCCCAAATCAGGCTAAAACGTGCCTATAAAATCGTAATACTTATCCTTCGCACCACTCTCCTACTTCACATATTTGGCAATGCAGACACTTAAATGTTTACTCTCTTAGCAAACACCCAAAGGTCACCCAAAATGTCAGGATCAGCTATCGCACATGAC
>DLZA01000271.1 GCA_003447515.1 Paracoccaceae bacterium | reverse complement strand
GGGTGCATACGAACCACAAGTATGAAAATGCATAAGCCGTGGGTTGCCAAAAGCTGAACCACCCCAACGCTCATAATTTTCGCGCATGTTCCAATAGTATCCACACCCTGGGTGAATACCTGCGTGCCAAGAGTGCACAAAGTTCCGATCGATTCCGAACATTGATGCCACACGGTCATATTGTGCTTCTGCTCGTGCCACGTCTTGCGGTTGACCATCGAATCCAGTCAAACGCCCCTTGTGCAACTTTGCAAATACCTGTCCATCAAATTCTATGGTGTAGTTGTCGTAGTATTTCGAACCTGTTCCCGTCAAAAACCCTGATATCGCGACGCGCCCCGAAAACGTTCGCGCAGGCACTGGGGTAAAAACAGACATTGGAAAGCGTATAATCGAGCAGTCCCCGTCAGGGTTTAAATTCATTTCAGGACGCCCAACGACACTTGTTCCAGCGGAACACATCACCCGAACATTTTGGGCAGATGCAAACATTTGGTTGGTACATTTTTTTAATTCAGTAAAGGCAACATGGTGCCCATTAGCAAAACCAGACCCTAAAAGTTCTAAATTCAATGCAAAACTGACAATAATTTTTTTTCCCTGCGGCATCTCTGAAAATCTTAGTTGATCTCCAAGTCGCGCCAAAAACAGAATGATATCTGCCTGCTCAAATCGATCGAGGAGATGAACTGGCAAATGGGGATTGTGAGGATTGAAGCCAACATCCACTGAATCGACACTCAACCCAAGCGCCGTTGCCACGCCAGCAACGCAGTTCACAGCTTCACGGTCAAAATAACCAAACTCTGGCGGTTCGTAAGCAATCAACAATCTATCACCCGCAACAACTTTTGCGCAATTAAGCAGTAGGTTTTTAGCACCAAACTCAGCAGTCATAACTGTCATTAGAAAACTCCGATGGGGGACAAGTAACTACTTTTAACCAAGCCAACTATTTGAAATGAGTAATTATATGTATTAGAGATACTTATATGATAATAAGTCTTCCATACTCAGCTCTTCGTGCATTTGAAGCCGTCGCACGACACGGCGGATTTTCTTCAGCAGCTGGTGAATTAGGTGTCAGCCAAAGTGCGATCAGCCAGCAAGTTAAAAGCCTTGAAGAATGGCTCGACCAAGAACTACTAATACGTGGAGCACGCCAATCTGTCCTGACCCGTGAAGGAAAACAATTAGCTCAAGCGACAACCGAAGGCCTTGGTCATATTTCAGATGTCTGCGTTCAATTACGTGATCGCAATCGGAAAAATAAAACAATTGTTATCAGTTGTTTACCAGGCTTTGCATTCACATGGTTGTTTCCACGCCTCTTCCGTTTTGACTTAGCTTACCCAGACATATCAATCTCAATTGTAACCGACATTGGCAATCGGCCATTTTCAGGGATCGACGCCGACATTGGTATTCGCTATGGTTTAGGTAATCATGTTGGTCTTCACCTAGAAAAGCTCCTAGAAGAAAGCCTATTCCCAGTCTGCGCACCCAACCTTTTGACCAGCGGAAATAAGTTGGAAACGGTGTCTGACCTGAGCAATCATACATTACTAGTGGATGAAACTTTAGTTTTCGGTGCGTCTGCTCCGACATGGGATTACTGGGCTCGTGCTTGTAAAATAGTGTTACCCTCTTCGATTCGCACACGAAAATTTGGGCAGGCAAATCTTGTTGTGCAGGCGGCTATTGAGGGGATGGGGGTCGCTTTGGGCCGTGAACCTTTGGTGATTGATGCTTTGAATGATGGCCGCCTCATTCGTCCGTTCGACCATAAAACAAAATCTCCACTCTCGTATTGGCTAGTGTGCAGAAATGAGTTGGCCAATAGGCCCAATATTCAAAAATTTTTCAGCTGGCTTCATGCCGAAGCTAATTCTCAGCAAGTCTTACCAGACCCTACTAGCCTGTGAATAAGTTTCACTAATAGCACAAATTAACAAACAAGGATTGTTTGTCTTAAAGTGCTTGGGCATACTACGATTGATATCTTTTCAGCACAAAGGAAGCATTAATGTTTTTGAACAACTGTTGGTACGTTGCCGCATGGAGCAAAGATGTAGGTCGCGAGTTACAAGCAGAAACTTTTTTGAACGAAAACATAGTTTTTTATCGTCAAGAAAATGGCAAACCCGTAGCGCTAGAAAATGCTTGCCCCCATCGCAAGCTTCCACTGTCAGAGGGCAAGCTCATCGGTGATACTGTTGAGTGTGGGTACCATGGACTAACCTTTGATTGTTTTGGTTCCTGCGTGGCAGCCCCCACACAACCAAATGCAATACCACGCCGTGCCGTTGTGCGTTCTTACCCAGTTGTTGATCGCTATAGGTTATTATGGATATGGATGGGTGACCCAGACAAAGCCGACGCTGACCTTATCTTTCCAATTGAGAACTTCGATAACACAAATTGGGGGCTTACCGATGGCGGTGTCATGGACATCGACTGTAACTATCTTTGGGTATGTGACAATCTCCTTGACCCAAGCCATGTAGCGTGGGTGCATGTTACCTCTTTCGCAGGTGCGGGCACAGATGAAGCGCCACTGGATCTTAAAAAGACAGATCGTGGCGTTATTGTATCCCGTTGGATTGAGAACAAACCGCCATCACCTTACTACGAAAAATTAGTGTCATTTGACGGGCTCTGCGACCGTTTACAGCATTATGAAATGTGCATGCCTGCAATTGGCTTAAACAAATCCATCTACACGCCAACAGGAACCGGTGGATATGGCAAGCCTCATATAGATGATACATTTATAAATATTTCATACAATTTCATGACACCAATCACCGCTGACAAAACTCGATATTTTTGGTTCCAACATCGCAACGGCGATCCTCATAACAAAGATATATCGGAATACATGAATGCGGGCGCGCGAACGGCCTTTATTGAGGACAAGGACGTTTTGGAAAGGGTTCATGTCGGGATGAAAAAGATGATTACACCTAACCTCGATCTTGGCCTTGATGCAGGCGCCAAAACATTCCGGCTCATGCTTGATCGCGCTATTTCAGCGGAGACATAAGCAGACGTAAATTGCGCATAATTTCAGACATACCTGACCTTTATTTTACATCTGATGCCTATACTAAAGCGTCTTTTGAGATCCTGAAACAGTATGCGCATGGTTTGCAATTGGCACGCAGTATTTACCGCATTGAAATCCTAGACCACCACTTTTGAACTAAACATTCACTTTTCGCCCTTAGGAATTTTTCCTTCAGCGCAACCTATCCGAGCGCAAAAAGCAGGCAAGGCCACAGGACTTCAAAAAGTTGCGAACTGTTTCCGTCGCGGCTTTCGCGAGTTTTAACTGAGGTTTATGACTACCATTAATTAAAAACTATTCACTACTTCTGGCGCCATTAAGCAAGCGAGCGGCAAATCTCTCTTAACGTTTCAGAGACAGCTGCCATATAGTCTTCATCATAGCCCGCCTCGTTTTCCAGAACACTGAGAAATGCGCATGATACACCTGTATCGCTGTCTGTAAGAAGAAATTGACCACCATAACCTGCGTGGCCCACCAGACGACCATCCGTCATCAAATGGTTGGAATAGCGCAGCCAATCCTTGGGCGGAGCCAACAGGGGCGCTGACCGTGCCAAGCTATTTGCAAAAAAGCTTGAATTCGCCCAAACTGCTCCCTGCTCCCCTTGAAATTGGCGCGTCAGCAACAGCCCAAAACGCGCCAAATCACGTGCGCTGAGACAACCACCACCTGAAAGCGCCGGATGACCTTCTTTGCTAAGACTGATGTGAAACGCGCCTTCATAACCTGCAGCATCAGTGATGTCTTCGATCAGGGTCGCGAGAGGAATAGGAGAAACTGCCGCAGCAATGAGTGTAAGTATATCTGTGTTTGCAGATTTGTACTGCGCCTCTGAAACTTCCACATCCTGAAACCCTGTCAGCGATGTTGCAAAGTCTTTGAGCGTAATCTCGTCAGTGCCATTTAAAGGCAGTCTCCAGCCTAAGGCAATCTCCTCAGCATAACAATCTGATTGCGGGTCAGCATAGTCTTCGGTGAAATCATTTGTCACTGCCATATCGAGCAAGGATTGCACCCGCGCCTGTGCATAGCCTGAGCCGATAAACGGTAAGTAATCAGTAACTTTTGCATCCAAAGAAAGCAAACCTTGCTGCACAAGATGCCCCACAATCAGGTGAACGTGCAGTTTCGTCACTGATTGAATTGAATGAGGGTGTATCGTAGAAAAATCTGTAGCTGCTCCTTCCATTAATACCTTTCCATGGCGAAGACAACAGAAGGCAGAGAAGGCCGTATGTTCCATCAGCACACCGAGTGACGGAACTTTCGCCACCAAATCGACTGGCGCGCGCTCTAATGTCAGCACATTACGCGACCGCACCATCAGTGTTCGACGAAACAATCTGTGTGCGTTGTGAAATCCGTGACGGCGGTGTTTTGGCTGATTCCACCGCTGTTTGTTGTCAGTTCCAACTGTTAGATCTGGGTTGGGCACGGTTTTAGTCATGACGCTACCACTTGGATCAAGGCATCGATGGCAACCATGTCCTCTTGGTAAACAAACATCGGATTGATTTCTATTTCAAAGATTTCAGATTGATGTGACACGTATGAAGAGCATATTTTGTGAATTTGGTCCGATATACGCGCAAAGTTTGCCTTTGGACGCCCTCTGAACCCACCCAACAGCTTTGCCGTTCGCAAGCTTAGTAGGGCCTGCTCAATATCCTTAGAGGTTGCGGGTAACAAAACGGTCACGGCATCCCCCACGAGTTCCGTCAGAATGCCACCGCTACCCAACACAAGGACTGAACCAAATTGCGGATCAGATCGCAGGGTTACAATCAATTCGGCCAAGGGTGTGGGCGACATTTCCTCGATCAAGAAGCTGTCGGTCTTGGCGCTCATATCGTATGCTTTTACTGCATTTTTCATACAGGCAATTTTATCAAGAAGATCGTTTGGCCCTGTAATATTGAGAGCGACGGCCCCCGCTTCAGTTTTATGAGCAAGATTG
>DLZA01000309.1:3784-11079 GCA_003447515.1 Paracoccaceae bacterium | reverse complement strand
TTGTCGTTTCGGCGATTGGTTTTTGGGCTGGGAGTGATTACAATCTTCCTTAACCGGCTGCAATGAAAGGACGCCACGGTATGTTTGAAAGTCTCTCTGACCGCCTCTCTGGCGTTTTCGATAAGCTCACTAAACAAGGCGCGTTGTCTGAGGCGGATGTTTCTACCGCGCTGCGTGAAGTGCGTGTTGCACTGTTGGAAGCAGACGTCTCGCTGCCAGTTGCCCGCGATTTTATCAAGGCCATTCAGGCAAAAGCTACAGGCCAAAATGTCACTAAATCCGTGACGCCAGGCCAACAAGTTGTGAAGATTGTTCATGATGAAATGGTGCATTTCCTGGCAGGTGATGATGCCAAAGCTGGCGATCTAAAGGTTGATAATCCGCCTGCACCGGTTCTGATGGTCGGATTGCAGGGTTCTGGAAAAACGACAACGACTGCGAAGTTAGCCAAACGTTTAACCGAACGTGAAAAGAAACGTGTTTTGATGGCTTCGCTCGACACCAATCGACCAGCAGCGATGGAGCAATTGGCAATACTTGGCTCTCAGATTGGCGTTGATACACTGCCAATCATCAAGAGTGAAACACCTGTTCAGATTGCGAAACGTGCCAAACAGCAGGCTACACTTGGCGGTTATGACATCTATATTTTGGATACAGCTGGCCGCTTGCACATCGACGAAGAGCTTATAAAACAAGCTGCTGAAGTCCGCGATGTGGCCCAACCCCGAGAAACACTTTTGGTAGTTGATGGTTTGACGGGCCAAGATGCCGTAAACGTGGCAACGGAATTTGATGATAAAATTGGTGTAAGTGGCGTTGTCCTAACCCGTATGGATGGTGACGGCCGTGGTGGCGCGGCACTGTCTATGAAGGCTGTCACGGGCAAGCCCATCAAATTCGTTGGTCTTGGCGAAAAGATGGATGCGCTCGAAGAATTCCACCCAGAACGGGTTGCTGGCCGCATCCTAGGCATGGGTGATATCGTAAGCCTAGTGGAAAAAGCGCAAGAAACCATTGAGGCAGAACAAGCCGAAAAGATGATGAAGCGTATGGCTAAAGGTCGATTTAACATGAACGACCTAAAGGGCCAGCTGGAGCAGATGAAGAAAATGGGTGGCATGGAAGGTATCATGGGGATGATGCCAGGCATGAAAAAAATGTCTAAACAAGTTGAAGATGCCGGTATGGACGATACGGTATTCAATCGTCAGATTGCTCTCATTAATTCCATGACCAAGAAAGAACGCGCCGCGCCGCAAATTCTCCAAGCAAGCCGGAAAAAGAGAATTGCAATGGGTGCGGGTTTGGAAGTGCGTGAATTGAACCAACTTTTGAAGATGCACCGACAGATGGCGGATATGATGAAGAAGATGGGCAAAGGTGGTATGTTGAAACAGGCCATGAAGGGAATGATGGGTAAAGGTGGCCTTCCAGAGGGAATGCCTGCAGATATGGACCCAAAACAACTAGCAGCAGCAGCCAAACAAATGGGCGCAAAAATGCCAGGCGGTGGCCTACCTGGGTTGGGCGGTAGCATGGGCTTACCTCCTGGGTTATTGGGATTTGGTAAGAAAAAATGACCCTAACTAATGCCCCTTTTCTGGAAACAGAGCGCTTGATTCTGCGAGGACCATGCCTTTCGGATTTTGGTCCACTGGCAGCGTTCTATGCGTCTGACTACTGCGCAGGGTTCGGAGGACCGCTGAAACGGGACGATGCGTGGCGGTGGTTTGCGCTTAACGTTGGGCATTGGCATATTCATGGTTATGGCTACTTTTCCATTGTGGAAAAGGCATCGGGACGAGCTATGGGCCTGTCCGGCATCTGGAATCCGGAAGGCTGGCCAGAACCAGAACTTGGTTATGCTTTGTTCCGGGAATTTGAAGGTAAAGGCATCGCCTATGAGGCATCGGTTCGCACTCGGCAATGGGCCTATTCCGATCTTGGATTCAAAACACTTTCATCGCATATCGTTCCAGACAACGCCCGTTCTATGGCGCTGGCAGCACGACTTGGTGCGGTATATGAAAGTAGTTACGATAACCCACATATGGGTGAAGACCAGATTTTTCGCCACCCAGCACCTGAGGCGTTAATATGACTGACACCGTGCAAAGAGCCTCTGAAATACTTAAAGAGCACCGCGACAGCATTGATCGACTTGATGCGATCCTTGTCTATACCCTGGGTGAGCGGTTCAAGCATACACAGGCCGTGGGCAAGCTTAAAGCGATCCATGATCTTCCGCCATCTGATCCTTCCCGTGAAGCCGACCAAATTACACGTCTCGAAGACCTGGCTAAGCAGGCGGATCTTGATCCTGTATTTGCGAAGAAGTTTCTAAATTTTATTATCAACGAAGTAATTCAACACCACAAACAACACCAATCATGAGGGTATACCCCTCAGACGCCATTCAAGGAGAATACACCATGGCAATGAAGATCAGACTAGCTCGCGGCGGCTCTAAAAAACGTCCATTTTACCGTGTTGTGGCTGCTGACAGCCGCATGCCGCGCGACGGTCGTTACATTGAAAAGCTGGGCACATATAACCCACTGTTAGCTAAAGATGACGAAGCACGTGTTAATTTAGACATGGAACGTGTCAAATACTGGCTTGGTGAAGGTGCCCAGCCTACAGATCGTGTTGCCCGTTTTTTAGAGGTTGCCGGCGTTATTGAGAAAAAAGAACGTGCCAATTTGAAAAAAGGCGAGCCAGGCAAGAAAGCTTTGGAGCGTGCTGAAGAGAAAGCACAAAAAATAGCAGATGCTGCTGAAGCTGCCAAAGCACCCGCTGAGGAAGCCCCTGCAGAAGAAGCACCAGCCGAAGAAGCCACAGCAGAAGAATAAACTCTGAGAGGCTTAAGGCATGCACGAATTTTCGTCTGACTTTCGCTCTGAATTTTTTAACCTGTTGAAGTGGCGCCGAGACGTGCGCCACTTCAAAACTGACCCGATCCCTCAAGACAGCCTTACTGAGTGCTTTGAGGCCTTTCGTCTAGCACCTTCGGTTGGTCTATCAGAACCTTGGCGAATTGTTCGACTTGCAACGGATGACGCAAGGTCAAAGGCGTACGCTAATTTTAAGATGCAGAACGACAAGGCATTGTCTGGATACAGTGGCGAACAAGCCAAGAAATACGCTGACCTTAAACTTGCTGGTATGAAAGAAGCGCCAGAACAGTTTGCGATATTTTGCGACGACAGCACGACTAAAGGCTCAGGCCTCGGTGCGTCTACAATGAATGAGGCGCGGCGTTATTCTGTGGTTTCGGCTATTATGTCGTTTTGGCTAATTGCGCGTGCTCATTCGTTGGGTTTGGGCTGGGTTTCCATCCTTGATCCAGAGCAGTTGTGTGGGGACTTGGGCGTGCCAACGGATTGGACTCTCGTGGCTTATCTGTGCGTCGGCTTCCCAGAAAAAGAGAGCCTCCAACCGGAGTTAGAAGTCAAGGGTTGGGAAGACCGATCAGAATTTTTGCAGATCATTGATCGTTAAATGTTACGCGGCAAACCCATCTGTTTGCCTGGCCCAAAATCGTGCATAAAAGCCGTCGTTTGCGAGCAGCTCGTCATGCTTGCCTTCCTCCACAATTTGACCGTCATCTAGAACGATTATTCTATCCATTTTTGCAATTGTACTGAGTCTGTGAGCAATGGCGAGAACCGTCTTGCCTTCAATCACGTGATCCAGTGCAGTTTGAATTGCGGCTTCGACCTCGCTGTCCAGCGCTGAGGTTGCTTCATCCAATACCAGAATTGGTGCATCTTTTAGAATGGCACGGGCCAGTGCGATCCTTTGACGTTGCCCACCTGATAGTTTTACACCCCGTTCACCTAAATGGGCGGCGTAGCCTTTGCGACCTGCATGGTCTTCTAAATCTTGAATAAATTCATGCGCCTCGGCCCGTTTTGCGGCCTCAAATATTTCATCTTCAGTCGCATTGGGGCGACCATAAAGGATATTATCCCGAGCAGAGCGATTGAACATCGCAGTGTCCTGAGTGACCATTCCAATCTGACGGCGTAAATCCTCTTCTGAGATTTTGCGCACGTCTTGCATATCCACACGCACTGTACCTTTGTCCACATCATAAAGCCGCAATAATAGCGCTACGAGTGTTGATTTTCCCGCGCCAGAGGCTCCAACAATACCTAAACGCTCTCCTGGTTTAATTGTAAGACTAATGCCTTGAACACCGTTATCCTCGCGCCCATAGCCAAAACTTACGGAGTTAAATTCGATTAAGCCATTTCCATTAATCGCAACAGGGGTATGCGCCTCATCAAGCCTGTTAGGTGGGGCAAGAGTGCGCATAGCATCCTCAACCTCGCCAATATTGGCGTAAATAACCATCACGGTAAAGCCGACCCACCCTGTCATTTGGGCAATACGAATCGATACTGCACCAGCGGTTACAATTTCGCCAGGAGTTGCTAGATTTTTGGTCCAAAGGTAGAGAGTAGCACCAACCAAAACGACAGGAAGGATTCCTGCAAGCGAGATCATGGTGAAGCGAAAGAGGGTCGCCATAACTTTAAAATTATACTCTTCCTCGCGAAAATACCCCATCGCAACAATGGCTGCATTGTCCTCATATTGACGCCTTGCAAATAGTTTAACAGTCTTGATGTTGGTAATTGTATCAACTACTTGGCCGGTGACGGAGGCGCGTGCGCCGGCTCGAGCCTTACCTCGCGCGCGCACACGCGGCAAGAACCAGCGGATAGCCAAAAGATAGAATACTGCCCAAATACCAAGACCGATGGCCATCCACATGTTGATAGTGGTCAGTAGCAGTACCGACCCAGCAAGGGACGCCAGTGCGAAGAATACAACGTTAATAGTCTCTCCTACTACATCGGATACAGCCCGCGCCGCCTGCATCTCTTTTTGTGCAATACGCCCTGCAAAATCATCATCAAAAAAGCCAATATTTTGACCAAGCACCCAACGGTGCAACCGACTGTGTACCAATGGGTTAAGATTTGTGACTACCAATATTGATGTCATCGCCGAGGACAGTCCAAACGTAATGGGCCGCAGTATTAGAAAGAACAGTAAAGCTCCGGCGAATAGCAGAGTGTTTTGTGACCACAGGTTATCAACACCGCTTTCCAATGCGCTGTCTATGACAGAGCCGAGGATGATCGCAGTGAACACCTCCACTAGGCCAACAAGTGCTGAAAGGAAGCCTGCGATCCAGATCCAATGCATGGTCCCGCTGATACTCCAAAGAAAAAATGGCCATAAAGATTGTGGAGGTGGGCCATCTGCCAACGCAAAAGGATCTAGTCTTTCTAAAAGCCACTTCATGTATCATCCAATCCGAGCATTTCGCCTGATTGCCGTGCCCAGAATTCGGAATATAGCCCACCTTTCTTCAAAAGCTCTGAATGGCTGCCAATTTCTGCTATTTTCCCATTGTCTAGCGTAACAATACGGTCCATTCGCGCAATCGTGGACAGGCGGTGCGCAATGGCAATGACGGTTTTGCCCTGCATTACGCCATATAATGCCTCTTGGATAGCTGCTTCGCTTTCACTGTCGAGTGCGGAGGTGGCTTCGTCCAGCACAAGTATCGGTGCGTCTTTTAAAATGACACGGGCTAGTGCAATACGTTGGCGTTGCCCACCAGACAATTTCACGCCCCGTTCGCCCACGTAGGCGTTCATCCCACGACGGCCCTTTGGATCCTCAAGATTTGGGATAAATGCTGCTGCATCAGCCTGTTGAATTGCTGAACGTATCATCAAATCGCTCGCACCGGGTCGTCCCAGCAATATGTTATCGCGCACCGAGCGGTGCATCAGTCCTGGCTCTTGCGTAACCATGCCAATGGCCCCGCGCAGGCTTTCTTGGCTCACAGCTTTAATGTCCTGACTGTCAATTTCAATGCGCCCTGTTTCTGGATCCATAAAGCGCATTAGAAGATTTACCAAAGTTGTCTTACCAGCGCCTGAACGACCGACCAATCCCACCTTTTCTCCAGATGCAATGGTAAGGTCTACTCCGTTCAACCCACCCACATTCTTGCCATAGTGGTGCGCCAAGCCAACAAGGCGGATCTCGCCCTGATCTACGCTTAAGTCTTTAGCGTTGTCCACGTCTGTGACGGTTTGTGGTTGCGCGAGGCTGTCCATGCTTTCGTAAATTTTTCCTGCGTTTTCGAAAAAGAGCGTGCTGACCCACATTATCCAAGCTGTCATTGCTGACAGGCGCATCACTAAAGCAGCCACGATGCTAACCTCGCCAATGCTGACGAGATCAGTAGTCCAACGATATAGAGATAAACCGATCACACCCACAATTAGAATACCCGTCAGGATATTTAAATCGAGGCGAATTCGTGACCAAAGACGTAGGAACACGCGAAACTTCGCGAGATCCTCCTGTACCGCTTCCAGCGCAAAATCTTGCTCTCGTGTTGATCCTGAAAACAGTTTGATGCTTTCAATATTGGTGTATGCATCTACCACCCGCGCGGTCACCATTGAACGTGTTTGGGACATATCTTCGGAGGCCTGCGAAATTTTACGCCCCATCCAAAAGATATAAAACAAGAATGCTGCCAACCAGATCACCATTGGAATCGCCAGTATGGCACTGATCCCAGTCATTATCCAAAGGGCAGACAGAAAGTAGATCGCAACAAACCAAGCGGCCTCAAAGAATGTATATACGTTATCCTCAACGGCTGGTCCAACCTGCATGACTCGGTTCGCCAGCCTGCCTGCGAAATCATCATGAAAAAACCCACGACTTTGGCCTAATAGATGCTTGTGCGCACGCCATCGGACCTGATCACGTAGGGAGCCAGAAAGGATCTGATGCTGTAAGATTGCGTTAAAGAAATGTGCTAACGGCCGTGCAAACAGAATAAAAAGTGAGATAAATACGAGTTCAATACCGTATTCCGTCCATAAAATAGACTTTTCTGAGTTGTTTATGTAATCAATGATACGACCAGTATAGCTTATCAGCCACGTCTCCATCACTGCTACACCCAATGAAGTCAGCAACATCAGCGGGATGAAATTGCGGAATGGTTCCAGCTCGCTTTTGATAAAGGGCCAGATCCGACGCGGCGGTGTACCAACAGTCCGGTTGGCGTAGGGATTCACTAAGCGCTCAAAATAACGGTACAACAAAACCTCCCAACGTCCATGAAATTACAATCTTCTTGCACCACAAAACGGCAAGGAACAATTTTACGGTAGTTTAAAGTAATGCGAAGTAAAAGATTGATGGGCGTTGAATGGCTCAGGCTACTTGACTAATTTTTCTAA
>DLZA01000309.1:1211-3398 GCA_003447515.1 Paracoccaceae bacterium | reverse complement strand
GTGGCAATGTACAAGGACTCTGTCACGTCTTTCTTTCGTATCATTTTCGCGCTACGCACGGCTCGTAATTTAAAAATGGGACAAACCCGGTTTGATAAATAAAAATACCATATGTGTAGGCGCGATCATGGGAGCGTTTGGAGTAAATGGGGAAGTGCGGTTAAAATCGTTTTGCGCAGTTCCAGCGGATTTGGACAGTTATGGCACACTTAGGTCTGAAGATGGCACACAAATTTTTGATCTTAAGATTTTACGCCCAGTTAAAGGCGGTTTTGCTGCGCGGATCAAAGACGTCCGCTTTAAGGACCAGGCCAACAAACTGCGCGGCGTGCGCCTTCACGTGTTACGTGACGCATTACCTAATCTGCCGGATGATGAATATTATTATTCTGACCTCATGGGCATGACTGTGTTGGATACAGGTGGTGAAACACTAGGCAAAGTCCGGGCGGTGCATGATCACGGTGCTGGGGATTTTCTTGAAATACGCCTTATGTCGGGTGTCGATGTGCTAATCCCATTCACAAATGATTTTGTGCCAACGGTCGACGTTACTTCTGGCCGCATCATCGTGGATCCGCCTGAAGGTGTTATGCCGGAACCAAAGTCAGATACATGACGGACGAAAAAAAACATCGCTCGCATGGTATGAAAAGTCGTGACTTGTCACGCTCGCATGGCCGCCTTGCTGTACGAGCCACGCGAAAGCCTCGGGAGCTATTGTCTGATACTCCCGACTTGGTGGGTGCTTGGCGGGCCAAAGTGATCACTCTTTTCCCTGATGCCTTTCCAGGCGTACTGGGTCAATCTCTGACAGGTCGTGCGCTGCAAGATGGTAAGTGGGCGCTCGAACTGATTGATCTGCGCCAATTTGGCATTGGTAAACACAAAAATGTGGATGATACACCCGCTGGGGGTGGCGCCGGAATGGTCTTGCGCGCAGATGTAGTGGGTGCTGCTTTCGATGCAGCCCGTCCTGGCACACCAACGGATCCAAACTGCTGGCCAGTTATCTATCTCTCCCCACGCGGAAAACCCTTCTCACATGACATGGCTAAAAAGTTTTCAAAGGCGGTGGGCGTAACCATTTTGTGTGGGCGATTTGAAGGCGTTGATGAGCGGGCTCTCGAAGAATACAACGTCCAAGAAGTTTCGCTTGGCGACTTTGTTCTCACCGGAGGCGAAATCGCTGCACAAGCCGTTATTGACGCGACAATACGATTGTTGCCGGATGTATTAGGTAATGCGGATAGCACTTTAGATGAAAGCCACTCGAATGGCCTCCTAGAACATCCTCAGTATACACGCCCTGCAGATTACAAAGGCCGCACTATTCCTGAAGTTTTAAGTTCTGGTCATCACGGCAGGGTGGATAAATGGCGTAAAGAACAAGCCAAACAACTCACCAAAACCCGCCGTTCAGACATGTGGGACCGTTACACGATGAAAGATACTAAAACATAGGCTTTACTGTTGCTCACATACTTAAAGCGCTGCACCCAGACTTAAATGTAAACTTCTTGCAAACGGCATGCCACAGGCTTATAGACCACGCGTGCTCTGAGCTAATTGGATTCGCAGCGCCGTAGTTGTGCTTCGCAACCTCAGGCAGCTTTTTCGTAAGATTAGCAATGACTACACCCAAAATAGTTACCCCACCTCTGGCGGGCGCGCAGGAAAATAAGTCGCGAACCTGATCGAAGATACAGAGCTCTAGGAATGGCATAACATCGCGGCACAGCGCGGAACAAGGATTATGATAATGAACATCATTGAGCAGCTTGAAGCTGAACAGATTGCCCAACTTGGAAAAGACATCCCAGATTTTAAAGCTGGTGACACCGTCCGCGTAGGTTTTAAGGTAACTGAGGGCACACGCTCTCGTGTCCAGAATTATGAAGGTGTTTGCATTGCGCGCAAGGGCGGCAATGGTATAGCTGCAGCATTTACGGTTCGTAAAATCTCGTTTGGTGAAGGCGTAGAGCGCGTTTTTCCACTTTACTCCCAGAACATTGACAGCATCACGGTCGTCCGTCGTGGACGTGTGCGTCGCGCAAAATTGTATTACCTGCGCTCTCGTCGTGGTAAGTCGGCACGCATCGCAGAAAAAACAAACTATCGTCCAATGGCTGCAAAGTAAGCCGGAGAATCAAAGGGCAGCGCATTGAGCTGCCCTTTCGCTTTCCA
>DLZA01000309.1:0-888 GCA_003447515.1 Paracoccaceae bacterium | reverse complement strand
GGGGCATCGTTGAGTAGCCATTTCCAATTTAGAAAATTTTTTTTACCTGACGAATTACTCTATTTTTTTAGTGTAGCCTAAATTTTTTTGGCAATCATTGCGGTACTTGCAGAAGGTTGGTTCTTGAGGCTACCAACAATGCCAGATTTCTTGATTTAATTGCCAGGCAATCCCAAAATTCTTTTATATATTTCTTTACCTACAACCATTTCTCTTTCAGAGCCGTCACCCGAATTTATTCCGCCCTAGTGTTCTGTGCACATATGAACAGTCATCCTGCGCTGCGCTGGTAAGACCACCTGTTTTGTAGATTATTGCGACAGTTCATTTGTGATCTAGGGCGTTGAAATTGTATGTATTTACAAAAAGACATTTTACGTAATTAGATTTTAAATTTCTTATGCCACGCCTGCGGGTGGGGTTTTTACTTAACTGAGGGCAAAATACCGGTAAAAACAGGGACTTAAACAGAGCAAGATAAAACCTTGCTCCATCGCTTTTTCTGGTCTATACGGCACTCCTGTCATCCCGCAGGGCGACCGAGTTACCGGGTTAGAACTACCTAACGCCGCAACCGGATTAGTCCGCACTCAGGAGCTTATAATATGAAAAAAGAATTACACCCAGACTATCACATGATTGAGGTCAAGTTGACCGACGGCACAACCTACAAGACCCGCTCTACTTACGGTGAAGAGGGTTCCGTACTTACCCTTGATATTGATCCATCAGCGCACCCGGCTTGGACAGGCGGAAATACAAAATTGATGGATGCTGACGGCCGTGTTTCAAAATTCAAAAAGAAATACGAAGGTCTAGGCTTCTAAGCACCGCTATGAGTATTTTTCATGCGCCACTCCAATTGTGAGTGGCGTTTTCGTTTCTAAT
>DLZA01000170.1 GCA_003447515.1 Paracoccaceae bacterium | reverse complement strand
GGGCTGATCCCCATACACAGAGACTCGGATACTCCCAGCTTTGTCCACGAGCTGGGTGACGACAAACTTACTTGTCCGGTCTACACCAACAAAGAAATAGAGCTTGCCCTCCACCGTCTGAACTTCGGTGATATCGATATGAAAGAAGCCGATGGGGTATCGCTTAAACTGCTGCCGCTTTGGCTTATTTCCCTCACCGTTGAGTAAGCGCGATATGCCATGCCTTTGCAGACACCGATGCAGGGCTGACCGTGTTAGATGTGGGATCTATGGCTGAAGGGCACAGGCAATCTTCCAGCGGCAGCAGTGTATGGCACCGAAACGCAACAATCATTCCTTCCTCCGCTTGACTTTGAAATGGTTAAGCGCGGTTCTCTTGGGCCAGTCTTCCTACACTTGGACCTGTCGCGGTTCGAAGCCGGTGGTTTCAATCCATTAGGTATAAAATAAACAAGCGAACAAAGTCGGAAGAAATAGTTTTACAGCCATGGCAAGTTGAAATTTTGATAGAGCACGACTGGCCCGCAGAGTTGATCTGGTCCTTGAAAATCTTTCAAACATGACGCAACCGTCTGTCCTGATCTCAAACAAGTGTTTGTGAGAGCCGGTATGACGCTGAATATCAACGCACAACAAATTCTAGGTCACTGACTGGGTCAAACAAATCTGCTGCGGCGCTCGTGTTAAGAAAATTAGCCCAACCATTGCTGAAGCTGGCCTGGTTCACTGCAAAAATCAGACGACCCCATTAAGCCCACCGTTTTGTCACAAAACCGAATCTCATAAATTTGATGGAGTAATTGAGCATGCCGAGGCAAAAATTCAGGCATAATGTAACAGATTTTTTTAAACCGATCGCCATTACTCGCTAAATACTGGAACAAATATCTGAGTCTATTTCAATAAAACAACTTAAAAAGTGATAAATATTCGTAAAAAAAAATTATTTTAAAAATACTTGACATAAGCGAATTCGCTTCACTATGATGATCCTTGAAGTGAAAAATACGGACTCCCTTGATGATGTTTTTGGCAAATAGCTGCCCGAATCGTTTTCATTGTACGGAAATCTAAACATCCTGCTCAGCTAGTTTAATCTAGTCGGTGTAGGAAGATCAAAGTACGGAGTTGTGCCTATGTCTTTATCAATTGGAACTAACGATAGCGCTATACGCGCTTCTCAAGCCGCAAGTATTGCAGCTAGGGGGATGGAAACCTCTATGGAGAGGCTGTCCACCGGAAAACGTATAAATTCAGCCACGGATGATGCGGCTGGCGTGGCGATCGCCTCACGACTTTCAGCCGAAATTCGCGGAGCAAATCAAAGCATTAGAAACGCTTTGGATGGCCAAGCGCTGATCAATACTGCGGAAGGTGGCCACAAAGAGATCGAAAACATTCTCCAGCGGATGCGGGAAATCTCCGTCCAAGCGGCGAACGACACCAACAACGCGCAAGACCGCACCAACTTGCAGGCTGAAATGGATGCGATGATCGAAGAGATCGATCGGATCGCAGAAACTACTACTTGGGCTGGCACAAACTTGATGAAAGATGACAATTCCGTTTTCGAATTTCAAGTTGGTACCGCTGTCGGTAGTGCTAACCAAATTAAAGTTACAATTGCTGGTATGACAGCGTCTGACTTGGATTTGAGTGGTACTTCAGGTATCTCGAAAGCCGAC
Source organism: Paracoccaceae bacterium (assembly GCA_003447515.1). Lineage (GTDB taxonomy): Bacteria > Pseudomonadota > Alphaproteobacteria > Rhodobacterales > Rhodobacteraceae > Amylibacter. Next base: position 1,042 of record DLZA01000170.1, on the reverse strand, counting down.
TTTTCGATTAGTCAGCAGCTTGATGATGCTACCGCACCTGTTGCATCGGACACTCTGGTACTGACCCCCGCTGACGCAGATACCACGGATGGGGTTACAGAGATTAACATTCAGCACGCTGCTGCATCCGACTCTGGTGCAGTTGCTAAACTTACTTTTGATGGAGTAACTGTAACACTCTCTGGCGATGCTCAAGCCGACGTGACAGCGCTCAACTCAGCATTTGGTAATTTTGGCATATCCGCAGGGGTCGCTACTGACTATAACACTGCCGATAACGCTGCTCATGGTGACACCCCAGAAGTTGACTATATTACACTCACAGTTCCAGAAGCATCTACAGGGACCCAACTCAGTGTTAGTAGCGATGATAATGCGCGTACCTCAATCGGGAAAATTGATGATGCTATCGAGGATGTCAACGTTCAACGTTCTCAGTTGGGTGCGATTTCAAACCGGTTGAACCACACTGTCAACAACCTGACCAACATTTCGTCCAACCTGTCGGCTGCGAAAGGCGGCATCGAGGATGCAGACTTTGCGCTGGAAACAACCAACCTAGCGAAAAACCAAATCCTACAACAAGCGTCAACCGCTATGCTAGCGCAAGCCAATGCATCACAAGGAAATGTTTTGGCACTCTTAAGAAGCTAGTTTAGCACAAAGCTGGGCACGGCTTATGAAAGGGCTCGCATACTGCGGGCCCTTTTTCGGTTGCATTGGCCATGAGAAGTCGTTTCCTCAATAATTTTGGCTATGTTTTGCATATTCCCACCCCTGATCCAGTCCACTGCTATTACCTAGAGTGCCATCCATTAAATGTGCAACATACCCCGCAGCCTTGAAGTAGTTCTGACATTCTTGTTGAGGGAAGAGTTCGCATGCTTCTGCCACAGATTTGAACAGCGTGTCAAAGGCGGGGGCCTTCATGCGCCGCAGGTGCGCTTTGAGTTTGGAAAATACCATTTCGATGGGGTTCAGGAACGCCTGTGCGACTGCAGATTTATGTGATGACAGGTTATCTGTCAACGCCGGACCAAAA
>DLZA01000132.1:623-10867 GCA_003447515.1 Paracoccaceae bacterium | reverse complement strand
CATGGGCACCACAAAGCTTGCTCGAAGCTACGCGAGAAACACCAACTTGGATGAGCAGTCATGCAAAGGCTGTTATTATTTACGACAGGCCCTTTTGGAGAGATGCTGGATTATCTGGCAGAATAGTCAGCCGAACTGGCCCTCTTGTTGAAGTCCATGATCACACTTGCGCAGAAATGAAGCCGGGAGCGTTATTTGGCTTCGTAGGCTGGTCGCCAGAACGACGGCAATCATCACCAGACCAATTAAGGCAAGAAATTTTAGCCCAACTTTCAAATTGCTTGGGTAAAGCCGCGGCTAATCCGTTGCAACTGGTGATAAAAGACTGGGCCACCAACTCAGGTATTGTGAATAAGCTGGACCTCGCACAACCTGTACATCATCCTAATGTTGGCCCCGATCATCTGAGGGAGAAATATCTTGATGGTCGAGTGCAATTTGCTGTCAGCGAGGTTTCAAAACACAGTCCTGGCCTCATTGAAGGTGCTTTGGCTATTGGTGAGAGCACGGCAATTAATTTTCTGAACACAGTCGTGTAAAAAAATATTTTGAGATTAGTATAGGTTGAGATGGACGGGGCGAATTTAAAGCCTGTCATAATGACTCAACACTCCCTATTCCACTGCTTAAAAACTAGCTCCAAGATCATCTCGTCTAGAAATAAGACTTTAAGGATCTGAAATAATTTTTAATCATACCACCCAAATACGCCATAATTTTATAACTTTCAAAGCACTTTTTAAGGGTGCTTCGCAGTAATTTAACTCGTTACAGATCTCCTAATTTTTATAGACTCATAAAATATTATTTTTTTACTGATCTAACAGTGAGACACACTCGTAAATTAATCACATCAAACTTAAATCTGTCTTTTTAGGAGAAGTAATATGTTTCGTCGCAATTTTTTAGCTATGACATCCGCAGCGCTTTTGGCGTGTAATTCAATGGTGCTCGCAGGTGGCCACTCAAAGGATATTGTAGATACAGCGGTGGGTGCTGGTTCATTCACGACCTTAGTAGCCGCAGCACAAGCTGCCGGACTGGTTGATACACTCAAGAGTGAAGGTCCATTTACAGTCTTCGCACCTACAGATGAAGCATTTGCAGCATTACCGGAGGGCACTGTCGCAACCTTGTTATTGCCTGAAAACAAAGATCAACTTATTTCCATACTAACTTATCATGTTGTATCCGGCAAAGTTATGAGTACGGACCTCAGCAATGGTATGATGGCATCTACTGTCCAAGGTAGCGATGTAACGATAATGACCAACAATGGTGTATCAATCAACGGTGCCAAAGTTGTTGCGGCTGACATCGAAGCTTCGAACGGCGTAATTCATGTAATTGACGCGGTGCTACTGCCCAAATAGCCTTTCGCACCAAGCATAGCATTGGAGAACCGCAAATGTTCTATTCATGGTAGAGCTACCACATGCGAAATAGGTTTATTGGCCCCGGACGCGCCCGCACGCGAGCCGGGGCTTTTCTTGCGTTCTGTCATTGAACGGTTTTTCATCAGATTGCGCAGGTGGGCTTCTACCAGGTTTTGATTTCCATTGATGAAGCAATCACCCTTCTCGTGGCCTTCCATGACAAACTTGAGTTGCTACTCTAATAATTCTAATGCTGATCAAACTTCACTAGGAACCATCAGATGAGAAACCGCATCATTATTTGGATTTTGCTTTATGCTTGTACGCTTGTAGCAGCTGGTGGTGCTATATGGTTCGTCGGAGATCTGAATGCAAACAAGTGGATTGCGCCAAGCATTGCACCTCCTGCGTGGTTATTTGGCCCAGTCTGGACGTCTCTTTACTTAATGATTGCAACCAGTGGCTACAGGATAAGCCGCCTTAACAGCAGTGACCTGAAGAGTATTGCACTTGGGTTATGGGCTTTGCAAATGTGCCTTAATACTCTTTGGACGCCAGTATTCTTTGGAGCTTTTGACCTAACGGGTGCATTTACCATTATCGTGATACTCTGGTCTAGTATTACTGCATTTATCGTCGTCAGCTTTAGAATTGATAAGATATCAGGTTATTTGTTTATGCCTTATTGGGCGTGGGTCAGTTTCGCTACAGTGTTAAATTATGCCTATATTCAAGTAAACTAAATGTCGCTGTTGGTTATGACCCATCGACATTACGTAACTAACATCGCACTGTTTTTTACTTTACGTAGGTAACTTTTGCCTTCTCACTGATCCGTTTTTATTGGATTGCACAATGGAGTTAATATTATGAGAGAGCCAAAAAAGTTGGAACTTAAAAATGCAATTAATGATAAATGTCCCTGGTCAGGCAACCCAATCGACAAAAACTCTCTTACAATCTACCAAGGTGAAGTATTTGGGTTCTGCAACCCTGACTGTCGTGACAAATTTGAGAAGGCCATAGACGTGTTTGAAAGTCTGTTGTTTACGCCTTAATTTTTCGCTTCTCCATACCTTTTCATCAGATGACTTTGCCCAGATTGGCTAAACTTCTTCCGCTTATGCCTCTACGTTATTGAATTGAGTTTGTTCATTCACGACGCTAGGTGATTGATCCTTGCAATTGCGCTGTATTGATTTCGCAATTATAACCGGCAAATGGTTAAACATATCAAACGGTGGTAGAAACTATGAAAAAACTCTTCGAAATTGCCGCAGTCAGCATCACGGGCGCAGCACTTAGTCTTTCATCTGCAACAGCCGAAGAATGGCGTTTCAACAACTTTTTGCCTGAAACTCGGCCCGAATCTGCGCAGCTTGAGCAGTTCGTCAAAGAGGTGAATACTGCGCTTGAGGGCGAAACCGAACTCAAACTGTACAGTGGCGGCTCACTTGGTCTGCCAAACACGGATACACTGCGGTTCTTGCCCAAAGGCGCGGTAGAGATGAGCCTGATGTGGGCAAACTATCTGGGCCGTGACGCACCCGCGCTTAGTTCAGTAGTTGTTCAAGGAACAATTGGATCGATTGAAGAATTTGAAAAGGCGATCCCAACAGTGCGCGAAATCTACGAGGAAGAATTCGCAGAGTGGGATGTGGCTTCGGTCGGTTATGTCGCAATTCCAATGCTGTCCGTTTCCGTCTTTTGTCGCGAAGAACCTGTGAACACGATTGAAGACCTTAAGTCGAAGAAGCTGCGCGTTTGGGCGCGTGATCAAGTCGAGGCATTTACGCGTTTGGGTGTATCCGCGCAGATTATTCCGCAAGCAGAAATGTATGTCGCAATGAAAACTGGTGTGGTGGATTGTGCACTGTATCCGGCGCTTTACGCGCACACGGTTTCACTTCAAGAAGTGTCTAAATACGCCTCATTCCTTTATCCCATGGCTTCTGGACCCTATGTTATTGGAGTTGCACAGGACCGATGGGATACCACGGATGACAAGATTAAAGCGGCAATCAAAACCGCTGCCGATGATCTGTGGGATCGCACTAATCAGTATGAAGCAGACTATCAGCGTGAACTTGATGCCCGCAAAAAGCTGGCCGAAGGTGGGATCGTCTGGAGTGATGATTACTCAAACGAGGACCGTGCAGCCTTTGTTGGCGCAGTTACTGAAATCTGGGCCGAACTGGCTGAAGAGGCAGGCGGCAACGCTCCAGCCTACCGCGAGCGCGTTTTGACGGCATTGGGTCGGTAAGCTGAACGCATGTTGAGCGGTGCAAAGAAGGTCGTATCGCTGGGGCTGGAGTATCTAGCCCTGGCGTGTGCCGCGCTGGCCGCACTGGGCCTGACCACAATTGTAGGGGTCATTGTCACCAGTGTAATAATGCGTAAATTTGCCAACACACCACTTCACATCACGGAAGAAGTCGTCGGTTTGCTGTTGAGCGTTGCACTGTTTTTGGGACTACCAATTGTCACTTTGCGCAACAGACACGTGCATGTTTCGCTTCTGACGACATACGTGAGCGGCAAGGCCAAAGCCCTTGTACAAGTTTTGGGTCTGACCGTGGGAATCGTGTTTTTTGGGTGGTTAATCTGGGAGACAATCCCCTGGTTTGAGTTTGCCTTCAAACGCAGTCTCAAGACAGAGACCACGCGTATTCTGCTGTACCCATGGATGGCCCTCATGCCCTTGTCCTTGGTCATAACTGGCCTGATCTTAATTGTACGGTTGCTAGGGATACTCGACACACCAACTACAAATGTGCGCAAACTCTCCGCCCAAAGTGAGGCTCCTTAATGTCTCTCTGGATCACCCTGGTTGGCGGCGTTATTGCGGCTGCCAGTACTGGTGTCGCATTGGGTGCAGCCCTGGGTCTTACCGGATTGTTCATCCTCTATTTTTTCTCTAATGGGGCAACGTCCATTGCAATTGATGCGATCTGGAATGTCTTCAATTCTTTTACACTCAGCGCGGTACCAATGTTCATTTTACTCGGTGAAATACTGCTACGCAGCGGGATCAGCGAACGGGCATATTCTGCTTTTGCCCCAGTGTTTCGCAATATTCCGGGCGGGCTTTTGCACACCAACATTGCCGTCTGCACCTTGTTCGGCGCTGTCAGTGGGTCCAGCCTTTCAACCGCCGCCGCGGTTGGATCAGTGGCTTATCCCGAGATGTCCAAACGTGGCTATGACCAGGACACAGTCGTGGGCAGCCTAGCAGGTGGTGGCACACTGGGCCTGCTTATACCTCCTAGCTTGTCGTTCCTGATTTATGGTGCGTTGACCGAGACCTCCATCGGGCGTTTGTTCGCTGCTGGCATCATACCGGGGATGATGGTGGGCGCGATGTTTATGACGTACTTGTTAGTAAAATGCCTGCGCAATCCTGCGATTGCCCCGCATGATCCGAACCGATCCTCCCTTTTGAATATCCTAAAAGGGTTCCGCCATATCTGGCCACTTTTGTTGCTGATCTTTGCTGTCATAGGTTCCATCGTGTTCGGTATCGCCACGCCAACAGAATCTGCAGGCGTAGGTGTCGTCCTGGCCATTCTGATCTGTTCGATCTGGGGTGATCTCACACTCTCCAAGTTGATTGTGGCCATCTATCAATCCGTGTTGTTGTTCACTTCCATCGGGTTTTTGGTGTTGGGGGCCACAATCCTCGCGCAGTCTGTAAGCATACTTGGCTTGCCTCAACAGATTTTGGAAAATGTTGCTCAAAGTGGTTTTGGGCCTTACAGTGTTTTGCTGTTTGTGATCCTGATATACTTAGTACTTGGCTGTTTCTTTGACGGGTTGTCGTTGATGATTATGACCTTGCCTGTGGTCTTTCCACTGTTAACAGGGCTCGGGTTTGACCCTATCTGGATTGGCGTGATCATCACTATTGTCATCGAAATCGGCCAAATCACACCACCGGTGGGCCTTAACTTATCCGTTCTGACCGCGCTAACGAACAATGAAGTCACACTGGGCCGCGCCGCCTACGCCACAGTGCCTTATTGGTTGATCCACTTATGCGCAATTGGCATTATCACCATGTTCCCAGTATTGGTGCTTTTCCTTCCAAATCTATTCTTCTGAGGAGCAGACAGATATGACACTCACAGCAAAGCCCAAAAGCTTCGGCCCTATCTTCGCATCCTTCAACGGCACCCAAACCGTGCACTACTCGGATGCTACCTCTGAACGATCACCGCACCCGCCTGATGGCACACCGGTAGACATGCTGCTAGCTTCGCTGGCCTATTGCATGGTTAGGTCAGTGGAATGGGCAGCTAAGAGTCAAGATATTGTGCTCCAACCGTTTTCAGTAAAAGTTATGGGCAGAAAAGCAGCTAACCTGCCTGGACGCGTCGAAGTAATGACTGTCACTCTGATTGGCGATCTGGTGGATGATCCCAACACCGCAAGCGAAATCGTGAAAATGGCCAAGGGACTTTGCACGGTCAGCAATACGCTGACCTGCGAAATTATTGTTACCATGGAATCCAATAATGCCTGACACTGCCACCTCCGGTGCACAGATTCCGTTAGATACACTCACAACACCTGAAATGTTGGAAAATACTCCCACCCAAGTCTACGCCCGGCTGCGTGACACAACCCCCATCGTACGCTTGCAAGCCCTGGGTGGCCGGATCATCTTCACAAAAGCAGAGGACGTCACCCGCGTTAAAACCGACGCAGAACATTTTTGGTCAAGCGACACAGTTAGCCCGATGCATCGCGCCTTTGGTGGGCACACGCTCATGCGGAAGGATGGCTGCCCCCACCTTCGGGAACGGGAAGCAATGATGCCTGCATTGACGCCCGAATATGTCGAAAAATGGCGACCTGCTTTTGAACGTCTCACCGACGGTTTGCTAGATGCGCTGGCATTACAAACCACCCCCGATCTGGCACGGGCCTTTGCAGAACCACTTTCGGCTGGATATTTAAAATATGTCCTTGGCCTGGATGACGCAGGTGCTGCAAAGTTGTTTGACTGGGCTAACGCGCTTGTTAAGGGCGCGATGAATGCCAGCAATGACCCAACAGTCTTTTCCACTAGCGATCAAGCAAATGCTGAAATGAACGCCAGTTTTGACAGAATGATCAGCCAGTATCGCACATCTCCTAATGGCTCCGTTTTGTCGATTATGGTGAATGCACAGGAGCCGATCGAACTGTCCCAGGTCAGAACGAACATGAAAATTTGCATTGGTGGTGCGGTGATTGAAACCCGTGACGCGTTGCTCTCAACAATCTGCGGCCTGCTCAGCAATCCTAGCCAACTGCGCTCTTGCAAAGACACAAATGATTGGGCGCGCGCCTGTGAAGAAGGTCTGCGCTGGATGGCACCCATTCAGGCCAGCCCCCGAATTGTGAAAAAGGCACTAGTGATGCGCGGACTGCACATCCCGGAGGGAGAAACGGTTATGGCCGTTCAGGCCTCAGCCAATCATGACACTGATTTTGGCCACAGGCCCGAGCACTTTGACATCCATCGCTTTGCAGCACGTCATCATTCCTTTGGCGAGGGTGCCCACGCTTGCCTGGGTGGGCCTGCATATCGCCTTTTGACGTCGCAGGTTGTACTACCAAAATTGTTCAAACGGTTTCCAGCGCTGACCCTTGCAAACCCTGACCAAATCATCTTCAAAGGATTCGCGTTTCGAGGGCTATTGGGCTTGCGGGTAGCGCTTTGAATGAGTGTTTGACGACACAAAGTACATCGATAAGAGGTGGTGAAATCAAAAGCTATTAAGCGGCAGTAAAGCGATCGCGTAATTTTCGGTAAAGCTTCAGGTCATTGAGAACCAGCAAAACCGCCTCGCATGGCATTGGGATCATAAGAACAGTCAAAACCACCGCATCAACAATCCCCATATGGTCAATAAGGATGAGTTATACTTTGCGAAAAAATGATCACTATGAACGCATCACTGCGACTGAACCACCCTCCGAGCCAATGAGCTTAACGCAACAGTCTCGTTTGCAAACACGCACCATATCTGGTTCACTGAATTATTGAATCATTCGCGCCACATGAGAGCATCAGATGTCCGAAACAATGCCTGTCCACGCTGCGATTGCCCATGCCCTTCGGGACCAAAAGGTTGAAACACTCTATGGTCTCATGGGGGATGCCAATATTTTCATTGTTGATTACTATGTGCATAAACTTAAGGGTCGATACGTCCCTGCAGCCCACGAGTCTGGCGCAGTTTTAATGGCGCTGGGTCATGCTTCGGTCACAGGCGAGGTTGGCGCAGTTACAATCACCCATGGGCCTGCTGTCTCTAATGCTGTCACAGCGCTTATCGAGGGCACAAAGGGAACTATTCCTATTGTACTCCTTTGTGGTGACACACCAGTTGAAGATCCCGACCACCAGCAGGCCATATCCCAACGAGCGTTAATTGAAGCCACAGGCGCTGGCTTCGAGCAAATAAAAACCCCTGCCACTGTGGCTGTGGATGTAGCCACCGCCTTTCGTCGTGCACGGCTCGAACGCCGTCCTATTGTGCTGAACATGCCATCAGCCATGATGTGGGAGAAAACCCAATACACAGTGGCCCAAATTGACGTCCCAGACCTGTCTACCATCCCAGGTGAAGGTGAGGCTCTTGATAACGCTATTGGCATAATTGCTTCGGCTCGCCGTCCGTTAATCCTCGCAGGGCGAGGTGCGATCGATGCGGGTGAAGTCTTGCTTAAATTGGCTGAACGTATTGGTGCACCAGTTGCCACTACACTCAAGGCCAAAGGGCTGTTTAAAGGCACCACATATGACCTTGGTGTCTTTGGCACTGTAAGCACGCCTGCCGCGGCAGAGGTCATTGGCTTGACTGACTGTGTGCTTGCGTTTGGTGCTGGATTTAACAGATTTACTACCGCTCATGGCAGCTACCTTGAGGGCGTTCGTGTCGTGCAAATTGACGACGATATCCGCCAACTTGGTCGTCGGCATAGCCCAGATGTGATGCTGAACGGTGATCCTTCACATGTGGCCAAAACCATTATGTACTGGCTTGATGAAGCCGAGATTTCCTCTTCGCAATCCACAGATATGATCAACCCAGATAGCCTCAAGGCAGGTTTTTCCCTGGCCAAGCCTGACAATGTGTCGGGGACCCTAGATTATAGCCACGCCTTGGAACGGATAAACACCGTGCTCCCAGAGGATCGACTTTTCGTCTCGGATGGTGGCCGATTTATGACTGAGGCCTGGTGCCGCATTGGAGTTTGTGAGCCAAAGAACTTTGTATTGTCAATCAATACTGGCGCAATTGGTATGGGCATGGGCTATGCTATAGGTGCAGCCGTTGCACGTCCCGAGCATAAAACGTTGTTTGTTTGTGGTGATGGCGGTTTTATGATGGGCGGGCTGACCGAATTTTCCTCGGTTGTGCGTGAAGGGCTGGATATGGTCACGGTGATTTGTAACGACTCCGCCTATGGCGCCGAATATATACAGTTTAAAGACCGGCAAATGGACCCTTCTCTCTCCACCTTCGCCTGGCCCTCATTTGCGGCCATGGCAAAGTCGATGGGTGTTACAGGTTTGCGGGTCAGCACAATGGCCGAGCTAGATGCTGCACTGGAAGTTGTAATCAGCACGCATAGTCCAGTGCTGTTGGAACTGGTACTTGACCCGGCTGCAATGCCAAGGATGCATCGATGACGCTCTCCCATCTAGCATTCCTATGTGTAAAGGCTTAGGTTTATGTTTTATCAGGACGCAGAACTTCAGGGTTCTTCTGTCTCGTATGGATATTTTCGCTTCATAGCCTCCTAGAAAGAAAAAAGCAGTTGCTCGCTTGGTGATTGCCTTCGAAAGAAACTCTTAAAATATCAAACTTTTTAAGTAACTTTAAAATTAAAATAAAATTAATATTGGCGTGTGGCGGCACCATAAAATATAAATAATGCTTGAATCTTTAAGCGTTGGGCTGCCCAGATAGAATTGCCCAACATTGGAGTTTATGGATCGCCCTCTACTGGTCAAATTAGTGAGAAATTGTAAGGTGCATACCCATTCAGACACTAAATTTTTTAGCCTGAACTGGGAAATTTCAAATTTTTATCACGCCTTCTTTTTTTCAAAATTGAAAGGGCTAAGATTAAAGCAGACGTCATAAAAGAAAATGCAATTATAGCATCCGCGAGCGTTATATACGGTAAATCGGGAATTTTAGTGTCCATTAAGATCGAGTAGGCCGCTACCGCAATTAGAGCCGCCAGTTGGATTTCCACTTTTGTTTCGAAATCATCGCGTTCCAAAACTAGAGAAAGGAAATTCAGTGAGACTATTACCAAAAGCGGCAAAAACAAACGCAACGAAATGGATATAACCTGCCTGTCAAGTTCAATTGTATAAGTGATCAAGTCATACTTTTCATCGTCACCATCCCAAATTTCTGTACCTAACTTTGCTGAAAAGTTCACTTTGTCCCAGCCTTGTACAGAAAGACCATCCAAAAGCGAATTTGTTTGTTCTTCAAGATGTATTTTAAAATCATCAGTTGAATAGGTCGACGAAATATCTATGTGCAGGTCTTGGTTATCAAATGGATAAAAAGTAAAGTCTAATTTTCCTTTGAAGGTACCTTTATACTTGGCGTCGACATAAATCTCTGAATCCTCAATCTCGACCCCAAAAGGAGTAATTCTCTCTATATCAATGGCGTTCATAAATTCCAAACGTGGATCAAATATTCCTTCGCTAAGATCTTGCGACTCAAAAAAACAATAATCCAAGTCTTCATCAATCTCGAATGAGTATCCAATATAAAATTGATAATCAAAGGCTTCTTGAAGTTCGTCCACCGAGGTTATTATTACGGGATATATTTCTACATAAAT
>DLZA01000132.1:0-283 GCA_003447515.1 Paracoccaceae bacterium | reverse complement strand
CTCATTTCTTTGGTCACTTTGCAATCAGCGTCTTGAGCTAATGCTTGGGTTGCTAAAACACTAATGGTAGCGATTAAGTAGAAAAATCGAAACAAAGCGGTAAAACTTTTACATACGGCTTTGAACCATTTTAAGATATTATTACAATTTGTGAGGGTCACAAAGCACCTTTCACTGTGAGATGTTAACTACAGGTATTTTAATTTTGAAATACTTTTAGAAATTTTTCAATGACTTTAGTGGTTTATAGTATTCAGGCTATGACAGTAGTTACTATTATGAA
>DLZA01000212.1 GCA_003447515.1 Paracoccaceae bacterium | reverse complement strand
AGCCAAACCAAAAAAAATCGAACCCAAGACCAGAAAGATCAATAGCAGCGGAGGAATAACCGATATTGCCACTTGGCCAATCACTGCAATTGACACTGGCTCATGACTCTCAGGAAGCGGCATTGAGTGTGGTCGGAAAAAACCATAAATCACAATAAAAGCAATATAGAGAGCACCTAACAGCAAACCAGGAAACAGAGCGCCCATGAATAAATCACCAAGGCTAATGGCAAGCTGGTCGGACATAATGACCAGCATAATCGACGGCGGTATAAGTATGCCAAGCGTGCCTGATGCAGCTATTGTGCCAGTGGCGATTGGTTTGCCATAGTTTTGCGCCATCATTGTTGGGATACCCATGACCCCCAAAAGCACTACTGACGCGCCAATCACACCTGTTGAAGCTGCGAGTATGATGCCAATTAACATTACACTTAGGGCAAGCCCACCCTTAAGTGCACCGAAAAGCAACTGCATGGATCTCATCATTTTTTGTGCAACCCCGGACTGGTCAAGCATCAAGCCCATAAATATGAACATCGGCAAAGCGACTAAAACCGGGTTTTTGACGATCCCACCAAAGAACCTACCACCATTGGTGAATAGCTTAATATAGCTAATGCCAGTGCGTTTGAACTCAATATATTCATTGATTAATTTACGGCTAGGATCAAGTATCAACTCACCGATAAGCACGAAAATAAGAGAAACTCCCACTAACGCGAAAGCGACTGGAATACCACGAAAAAGCATGGTTATAAAAGTGATGAACATCGCCAGTACCATCCACTGGTTCAGGTCCATTATGGCGCCAAAAACTAACAGAATTTCCATGTGGTTATTCCTTATTTCTGCGACTGGAGAGCGTAAAAGCGATCAGGACAAAAACTAATAAAACGGTGAGCCCGAAACTGGTGCTGTGCTCAAGTAAAGGCTCTCGCGAAATTTTTCGCGGAATAATATCCGGCTTCGTTAAATGAATAAGCCACCACAACACATAATAGATCGCTCTTTCAGCGATGAACCAACTGGCCGGAAAGGCTGCAAAAACCATTTTCCATACCGAAGCGCGCGTTAAAATTCCGAGGTTTCTAAAAAGGGCGCTCCAAGTGGCAATTGCTGCGGCTAAAAACAAAACAGGTAATGAAAGTTTCAACAAATAAAGTTTGTGTAGACCATTTGGGCTATCTGATCCTTCGCCGGCCACCCAAGATGACCAGCTATAGTGACACATGATGTCAATCATCAACACTAGAAATGGCATCAACAACCAACCAAGGGCAAAAACTTCGATCCGAGCAGCTTTTTGTGCAGAGAAGTGCTGATGGAAAATATCAACGCGAACATGGCTGTTGGTGGTTATGGCATAACCAAACCCGGTTAGCATTGCAAAGCCATACATCCACCATTGTGCATCATCTAGCCACGCTTGGTTGAAGCCCATTTTACGGATGACTACCTGGATGACGATCCCAAGCATTAAAACGGGAAAAATCCAAGCCACTACATTACCGATACCGATCATCAACCTGTCGCCCCACAAATGCTGAGCACGGTTCTTTTCACCAGGGTCGGTTATTGCGAATGTGGTGTCATCAACTTGTTCAGACATGCTAGCTCCCCTCGCCAGTTCGAAAAAAGGGGCGGCGAGAGATGCTGCCGCCCCAAATCTTTACCCAAAAGAAATGTTTTTAACGCGGTAAGTAGATATTTTTCGACCAGACTGCATAGCCAGCTCGATATTCCTGCAGATCATTCCAAACTTTCTGGAAGAATGGATCACCGTCAGCAAGCTCTGTAACAACTTCGTCCCATGCAGCTTCGAAGGCAGCCAGCATCTCAGGGCTCCACTGCTTCAGTATCACGCCGTTATTTTCAGTGTTATCAACCATAGCGGCATAGTTTGTAGCTTCGCCTTCAGCTAGATTGGTCATAATGTTCGCTAGGCATGCGACTTCGATTTGTGATTTAGCAGTATCGCTCAAACCTTCGTAAACATCACGGTTAATCAATAATTCGAACAATGTCGAAGGCTGGTGCCAACCAGGAAAGTAATTGAACTTTGCAATCTTGTGGAAACCAAGGCGTGCGTCAATCTTCGGCATTGAGAATTCAGTTGCATCGATTGCACCGCGCTCAAGTGCCGGAAAGATATCAGAGGCTCCAAGAAGTGATGTGGAAACGCCTAGCTTTTGCATGACTTTTGCACCAAGGCCAAAGAAACGCATGTTCAAACCCTCAAGGTCTTCAACGCCGTTAATCTCTTTTTTGAACCAACCGGATGTTTCTGGAGCGATTACGCCACATGGCGTAGCAACAACGTTATAACCATTTGCATCGTACATTTCCTGCCACAATGATGCCCCGTCATCGTAAAGAACCCAGCCCATAAACTCTCCAGCCTCTGGGCCAAAAGGAACAGCTGCAAACAAAGATGCGGCTCCTATTTTGCCCTGCCAGTAGCCAGAAGTCGCATAAGCAGCATCAATAGAGCCGTTTGAAACCGCATCAAGCGCTTCCAGCGTTGGGACAAGCTTGCCAGGGTCGAAGTGTTCAAATTCAACATCTGAAGAGATTGAATTGATTTTAGCAACAAAGTCTGTTGCGGCAGTACCCAGAATTGGAAGGTTTTGACCAAAAGCTGAGGTCATTTCCAAAGTATCTTGCGCCGATGCTGAACCACTTAATACGGCCAGACTCACAGCTGCATTTATTAATTTCGATTTCATTTGAATCTCCTTAATTTCAGATTGAATAGGCGGTCAATCAAGATCGCACGAGAATCATGCAATAATGGTAAACTTACTTTACCTCTTTGTAGAGGTCAAGTAAGTTTACCATTATAGATTTTGTGGTTGATTGTTCGAAATAATGTAGACAGACTGGTAGGACAAATTCATCAGAAACATTGTGACCTCGCAATTATCGAGGTTCGTATGCAAATTAAGAGGTCACTCAATTGCCAAAAACTGGAATTTTAAAAGTCCCAAGACAGTTTTTTGAAACCATAAACAATGATTCAGTGGCAGGATCCGCAGTCCACCAAATTGAAACTTTAATCTTAAATGGCGTTTTGCGTCAGGGAGCTCTTCTTCCAAGCGAACGCGACTTATCTGGGCAATTTTCAATTTCAAGGCCAAAAGTCCGAGAAGCTCTTCAAATTTTAGAGGAACGTCAACTGGTAAAGGTCATTCATGGTGATGGTGTTTATATTGCAAAGCTAGGGGCAGAGGCCATGTCTCCAGCACTTGTCGAGCTTTACAAGCGACACCCATCAGCGATTTTCGATCACTTGGAATACCGCCGCGAACAAGAGTGCTTTGCATCCCGACTTGCTGCAGCCCGTTCGACCAACACTGATCGCTGTTTAATTAATGACCTTTTGGATTCAATGAAGACTGCGCACAATGAAAAAGACCATAAATTAGGTGATGAGTTGGATACCAAATTTCACAATGCAGTGGTTAGTGCAAGCCACAACCGCATTCTTATTCACATGATGAGTTCACTCTATGAACTAAATCGGAGCGCTGTATTTTTTTCTCGTCGAGAAATTTTGAACATTGCAGAAGTTTCAGAATTTCTGCTCGAACAGCATCATGAGATTGGCGAAGCGATCTGCAATGGTACGGCAGATAGGGCAATCGAAGCGGCGGGTAAACATATCGACTATGTCATATTATCCACCCAAGAAGCCCTATCCGAACGAGAACGTGAGACCATTGCAGCAAAAAGGGTTGCCGTCGTGTGACGTCGTATCAAATTCAGAAAAACTGACCACACAATTCCCAAAATTATTATGTAAAAAAAGAAGAGCATGCCCAACCCCCCACTTTGGAGGGCTGGCTTGGTGTGAATGGGACCTACCCTAACCTCTTCCTCTCGACGTAAACCTTGAGCCACGCCTAGTAATGAGCTTGACTGCGGAAGCTCTGGGACTGTGCTGCAAGGTCTTTGGCCTTTTTGGTTGGAAGGCCGCCTCCTGCACCATGATGGCCACACGCTACTCAAAGGCCTCAATGTCAGAGATGAGGGAAGGATCAGCCCTGCGTGTGGCTTATGGCATTGCCCCCTAAGGTATCTTTATTTGGTCAATGATACCCCGTTTCTGCGCATCACTGATCCCCGCTGAGTAGAGCCCATAGGTCAGCTTGTTCTCTGACCTTGCAGACTGATGCCCCACGATACTGGCCGTGAAGTGTTCAGGCGTCCGTGTACGCTCACACTGGGTAATGAACCACTTTCGAGTGCTGTGGTACACCGTGCCCTGAAGCTCCGGAAGTTGCCGCCTGAGGAAGGCGTACCGCTTTACCACCTTGTCCACCGTCATCGTTGGGAACAGCCTGCCTGTGGTTGGCAGGGTGGTATCCAGCAGGTTCTCCAGGAT
>DLZA01000180.1:6639-7462 GCA_003447515.1 Paracoccaceae bacterium | reverse complement strand
AATTGCTCTTGGAACCACATCTGGGCAGGCTCTAGCCAAATTCAAATCAAGCGTAACAATTGCTGCCCCTTGGGAAGTGGCGAGTTATGACCCTGCCGTTTCTGGTTTCGTAATTCAAAAATTACAAATAATGGAAAATTTAATTGATGCTGATGAAACAGGAAAATTACGTCCTAGCCTTGCAACCAAATGGAAGGCCTCTGATGACGGATTAACCTGGGAATTTTCATTGCGCAATGATGTGCTTTTCCATGATGGATCTAACTTTGATGCCAATGCAGCAGTTTTTAGCTTGAAACGCGCTTGGGAAAAACCAGGTGTTTTGAAAAAAGCACCAATTACTGATATCTTTTCAAAGGATGACAAAGTGATTGTGAGCCTTAAATCCCCATTCGCGGCTTTGCCGGCGTTTCTTGCACATGCCACCACAGTAATCCCTGCACCAAGCACGATTAACGCAGAAGGGCAAAGTATTGCATTAATTGGAACTGGTGCATTTTCAGTTTCTAAATTCACACCACCTCAAAGTATTTCATTAATCCGAAATGAGAAGTACTGGGGTGATAAAGCAAAGCTAGAAACAGCAACATACTTGGCAGCAGGTCGTGCTGAAACCCGAGCATTACTTGCAGAAAGTGGTGATGCGGATATCGTGTTCACCTTAGATGCCGCTGGATATTCACACCTTAAGCATGTTGAAACAATTCAAACATTTGCGGTTCCTATCCCCCGCGTTGTGGTTCTAAAGGTGAATGCGGGACATCCTTTCTTTAAGGACACCAAAGCACGACAAGCCCTAAGCCTTGCTATTCCGCGTGATGGT
>DLZA01000180.1:5471-6271 GCA_003447515.1 Paracoccaceae bacterium | reverse complement strand
TTATTTCCACCAGCCTTAAACCAATGGCATTCGCCAAATATTAAGCCACTTACAACAGATATTAAAAAAGCAAATGCTTTACTAGCAGATATCGGATGGACTAAAGGTGATGATGGTATTTTGATGCGCAATGGTAAACGCTTTTCAATTACTTTGCGCACGTTTCCAGATCGCCCAGAATTGCCACTTATTGCGACTGCATTGCAGGATCAATGGCGTGAAATCGGTATTGAGCTTGAGGTCAGTGTTGCCAACTATTCCGAAATCCCAGCAGGCCATCAAGACGGATCCTTGGATACAGCACTTTATGCTCGTAACTATGGACTAACACCTGATCCAATCGGATCTGTTTTGCAGGACTTTAGCCAAGGAGGTGGTGACTGGGGTGCAATGGGTTGGGAAAACCAAACTGTTGCTGATGCGCTAATGACCATCGCATCAACGACCGATCAAGATTTGCGTCGTAAGAAAATCGCAATTGTTGTCGATTCCTTGCAACAAGAACTACCAGTTATTCCTGTAGTTTGGTATCAGCATACTGTATCCGTTAACGCTAACCTCAAAGATGTAGTGATTGACCCTCTACAACGTAGCTACGGACTCAGCAAAATGTACTGGGCTGACTAATCCATGCTCCACTTGATGAGACCCGTTTTTTTAATCCTCGCAGCGCGAGGATTACAAGCTGTTATTGTTTCAATCATTGTTGGCATCATCAGTTTTGGAATGATGCATTCCCTACCTGGCGATGCGGCTTATCGTATTGCGGCGGGTCGGTATGGCTATGATATGATGGATAC